>JAFDIC010000500.1 GCA_019308525.1 Deltaproteobacteria bacterium | reverse complement strand
CCTACAGGGGAAGGGAATTCAAAGTTCAAGGTTCAAGGTTCAAGGTTCGAGGTTCCAAATTCAAGGTTCAAGGTTCAGGGTTCAGGGTTCGAGGGTCGGAACAGAATGTTGCGCCTGCTTTCCTTATCTTGCCAGGTCTCTCAGCTTCTGCTCGGTCCACAGGGAATTGCCTTTGTCCGTCATAGGATACAAGAACCTGGGCTGGGACACTGTGGCGCCCGGGTCCCGGGTCCATGGCCTCAAGTTGTAGGTGATGCGGCCCGGGATGTCTGAGTTGAAGAAAATACTCAGGGGCATGGAAAAGTAGATACCCTTGTCCCTGTATCCCCGGTTGTAATCCGCGGTGAAGACGTCCGTGTCCGTCAGGGTCAGCCATGCACCCAAGGTGAAGTACTTGAATGTCCTGCTCATGTCTATGCGCACCCCTTTGTCTCCCCCGAGGAAGCGGCCTACCTTGAATCCCAGATCCAGCCCCTGCTCTGGCCACAAATGCCAGTACATGTTGAAAAAGGCGGTCTTGTAAATATCAAAGCCTGCCCGTTTCTTGAACTCTGCGTCCAGGGCCCTCTTGTTCACGAATTCGCTCTCGAGCCCCAGGCCAAACCGACCATCCCAGAAAAACCGGAAAAGCTCTCCTCCCACACCCATGTACGCGCTCTCAAATATACCCACAGCGCCCCTGGCCCAGATGTTCCCGGGCAAGTTGAGGATCTGGTCAAAGGCAAACTGGGTAATGCGCAGGCCGTCTAGCTGGAGATAGTCCACGAAATCGCTCCGGGTCGGCTGTTCTTCTGTCACCACGTTGGCGGTGCTGATGTCGTTGTAGAGGTTGATCCTCAAATCCCCGGCAAAGAGGCCGCCCTTCCAGGGACGGTAATCGACCTCTGTCATGATATTGACGGCGAACTTGAAGAATCCGGAAGGATCGTTGATAAGGCTGTCTATTTCCGGGGAGATCCGAAAGCGCCACTTTTCATGTCCCCTGGGGGCGTCCCGCAAGGGAGGAGGTTTGCCATGTCCAGCAAATTCCTCTCTCAACCCCCTCTCTCCAATAACATACTCGGACGTGTTCCACAGCATCTCTTCGTCCAGCCTGTAGTCCAGGTAGGCATCGAGCACTGCGCGATGAACCTTGAAGACGTTCAGGACCATCCCGTCCTTTGAAAGGGCCAGGTATATCCATCCTATTCTGGGGGGTGCGGTCAAATCCACAATCCGGGCGACTCGTCCCATTGCCTTCTGGTTGGAGAGGTACTTGTTGTTCTCAAACTCCACCCAAATGGAGTCCCCGCGGACTGCCGCTCTGACTCCCCTGAACCCCGCCCTGCTGACCTGGTCGGCTATGATGCCGGCCAGGACCTCGTCGCCTCCAAGGTAAGCGTCAAGCCTTGCCTTTTCAGGGGGCCTGTACAGGGGATCTTTCCTCCAGGGGAGCATGCCTTCAGGCTCCAGGGGCAGGTAGAGGCCGAGGCCAAAAGAGAGCTCACTCCCCTTTTGATAGGAGAGGGAGGCCAGGAAGTGATCCCGGAAAAGGTACTTCAAACCCAGGTTGACGGGCCAGTCCGCTTCTGTTCCCCCGAGCAACTCCTCGTAGTCATAGGTGGAGTACTCCCCGACAAAGGAGAGGGTGTCTGTTATGCGGAACTCCAGGCCCCCGAAGATCCTGGTGGTGGTGTCGGAGCTGAGGAGGAATTTCCTGGCAGAGTCTTCGCCCTGGCCGCTGGTTCTTACGCCGGCAAGTATCCCCTGGCCCAGCCCCAGTGTGAGATCAAACCACCGGATGTTCTTGGAAAAGACCAGGTAGCGGGAGGTAAAATGTCCGGTACCGTGGATGTCCGTGGCGCCCAGCGCTACGGCCGGAAGGACATCGCGCTCTTTCATGAGCAGGAACTTGACATCAAAGGCCTTGTCCCTGTCATATTTTTGCCCGGGCAGTCCGGGGAGGGTGGTGATTTCAGTTATACGCCCGTTTAACTCGATTCGGTCGAACACGCCTATGGAGGCGCTCCAGTACCTGTAGGGGTCGGCATCGTGGAACGAGATCCTTGCCTGCCAGTCCGGGAGGAGCCTGGCATTGGGCATGTCCCAGAGGCCTGTCTGGCCGTTGTTGCCCGCGAAGGGGATGGGGGGAGAGGCAGGCGCAGTGCCGCACATGAGAAAAAAGGAAGCGAGACACAGGGAGAAGAAAAGAGAGGAAGTGACGGGTGACAAGTGACGGGTGAGAAGCAGGGACACCAAGGAGCAATTTCTATTTCCCATGGTCTGGTTCGTTGATCTGCCGGATTCGGTCTATGTATCTACTTGTTTCGTTGATTTGGTTTGTTTGATTGGTCAGCAGCCAAGGGGGGATTCGGGATTCAGGGAGCCTGCCCGGGGCAGGATTCAAGGTTCAAAGTTCACGGTTCACGGTTCAAGGTTCAAGGCTCGGTCTATCTACTTGTTTCATTGGTTCTATTTGTTTGATTGGTCCTATTGGTTGCATAGGTCTTCCAAGTGACTTGGCACTCGGCTCTCGTCACTTCTTTTTTGGCACGGATTTCGCGGATTAACACGGATAATGAGGCCTTGATTGAAAAAAGACTTACATCATCTGTGTAATCCGTGCCAAAAGTCGGCGGTCATCGGTCGGCGGTCATCGGTCGTTTCGCTCTTATCTCTTGCCTCTGACCTCAAGCCTCCAACCTCCAACATTCCCTGGATCGCAACAACATGTTGCTCCTACAGGGGAAGGGAATTCAAAGTTCAAGGTTCAAGGTTCAAAGGCATAGAATCGCGGTAAGATACCGCTCCTAGAAGAAGTCACGAGTTACAAGTGACA
>JAFDIC010000051.1 GCA_019308525.1 Deltaproteobacteria bacterium | reverse complement strand
TGAAGTAGTAAGTGGTGCTGGCAGGGGAGTCTGCCAGTGTCCTGCCCACCAGGTCTTTGATCGAGCGTATTCCGGTCTTTTTCAGGGATATTATCGCCGCCGGGTTGGACTGGTATACCGCTGCGATTGACTTGATGGGAACTCCCCTGATAACTCCTTTCAACACGGCCAGGGAATCCGCTATCCCCAGGGCCAGATCCCCTCTCTTGGCCCCGATAACCTTTACGCACGCGTTCGAACCTTTTGCAAATTGAATAGTGACATCCAGACCTTGCTCCTCAAAATATTCCTTTTTCAATGCCATATAGACAGCTATATGGTCCGCATAGGGCGTGCTCCAATTCAGGTAGAAATCCATTTTTGTTGCTGCTGTTATCTCCCCTGCCGTAAAAACGACACCCATTACAGCAAGAATCATGATAACTCCGATTGACAGACTCTTTACTCTCATGTCCTCATCCTCCTTCTTTCTTGGGTTAATAGGTTCTCTGTAAGGTTTCCCCCTGCCTTGATTGCCGGGGCATTACACCTTCACAATCCGGAGGGATTGGCCTCGGCTTTTCACATTTTTGTAACCGCTTCCGTCACCTCGGTTTTTTGCCAGGATATATACTTCTCAAGGAGCGCTATCAAGAGAAAGAACAGTATCCCAATTACGACCAGGACCAGAATAGCCTCAAAGGCTCGATCGGTCCTCAGCTCCGAATTGGCAATATTCAGGATGTAACCGATTCCGGAGCCGCTGGCTATCCATTCCGCTATGATGGCCCCTATGACGGCGTTTGTCGCCCCGATTTTCAGCCCTGAAAAGATATAGGGCAATGCATAGGGGAACCTGATCTTTACGAATGTCTGGAGTTCTGTTGCGGAGACAGATTTCATGAGTTCCGAGTATTCCCTGCTCATGGCGTTGAATCCCGCTATGGTGTTTATGGTAATCGAGAAGAAAGAGATCAGCAACACGATAATCAACCGCGGCAACAATCCTATCCCGAACCATACAACAAAAACAGGCGCTATCGCGATCTTGGGCACGGTCTGAAAGGTCAGCAAATAGGGATATATCAACTTCTCCAGGAATTTCGAATAGGTGACACCCAGCGCCAGGATGATGGACAGGACCACGGCAAGGACATAGCCTACCAGTATTTCTATAAGCGTCATCCTGATATGAGGGCTGAACAGGCCAAGATCTGCTTTTAGTCCCTTCAATATCACCCACGGCGTTGGCAAGAGGTAGTCCGGGACTCTAAAGACGGTCACAAGGACCTGCCAGAGGATGATGATGACCAGGAAACTCAAAATCGCCACGTAATAGTCCTTGACTACTCCTGTTATCTTTTGGAACATTTCACCAACCTCTTTTCATGATTTCGTTCATGTCTTGAAAGCCCGATTCCTACCCTGGAAAGGACACGAGAGCTAGAAATTTCATATCAGGCCTGCTCCTCTTCCTTGTAAAGTTCCGACCTGAAGAAATCCACAAGATCCAGGTACCTCTTGTCCTTCCTCGTGTCGCGGCCCCGGGGACGAGGGATATCAATATCCACTATATGCCTTATCTGCCCCGGCCTCCTGGAAAGCAGCACCACTTGGTCCGACAGGAATACGGCCTCCGGTATACTGTGGGTGACAAAGACAATGGTCTTACCTGTGGCGCTCCAGATCCTCAACAGCTCGATGTTCATGTAATCCCTGGTCTGTTCGTCAAGGGCACCAAAGGGTTCGTCCATGAGCAATATGGAGGGATCAAGTGAAAGCGCCCTTGCAATGGACACCCGTTGCTTCATCCCTCCTGAGAGTTCTCTGGGATAGGCGTCTTCAAACCCCTCCAGCCCCACCAACTTCAGCACACCAAGGATTCTCCTCTTGTCTTCTTCTGAGACCTGTTTGGTCACCTCAACGAGAAGTTTGGCATTATCAAAGGCAGTCCTCCAGGGCAACAGCACCGAGTCCTGAAAAACCACGCCAAATTCCTTATTCTTCCTTGCCTCTTCTGCACTCCTGCCGTTTACCGTTATTGTGCCCGAGGTAGGCTCTAAAATGTTTCCCAATGCCTTCAGCAACGTGGTTTTGCCGCAGCCGCTGGGGCCTATCAGGGATACGAATTGTCCCTCGTAGATGTCCAGGTTGATCCCCTTGAGGGCATCGATACGCTCTTTTTTCGTCATGTAGGTAATATTGAGATCCCTTATTTGGATAAGCTTTTTTCTGGTTTCGCTAACCATGGAAACCCATTTCTTCCCTATATTATGTAGTTCACTGCTCCCAGGTCTCCTCCGCCTTCCATTCCTGAGGACGCGTTCAGCCGACTGATGGAGCTTGGAGATGGAACTAGGTGGTGAAATGTTCCTCCGCAAAATATCTGTATCGGCTGTCAGGCAAGATAGTGACAATTCTCTTGCCCTTTCCTTCATGCTTCGCAATCTCGCAGGCCACGTGGACGTTGGCACCCGAGGACATCCCGCAAAAGAGCCCCTCTTCCTTGCACAGGCGATGCGCCATGCTGATCGCTTCCCTGTCGTTCACCAGGAACGCCTTCTCAACGATATGTCTCCTCTGTATCTCTGAAACGATCCATCCCTCGATACCGGGGATCTGGTATTTTTCCATATATTCTTGAATCTCCCTGTTCCTGTCGAAAAGGGAAGAACCTGCGGGCTCCACCGCATACACCTTGACTTTCGGGTTCACCTCCCTCAGGGCTTCATACACGCCCAGCAGAGTACCCCCGGTCCCCACCGATGCAATGAAGATGTCTACTTCTCCTTGTGTTTGTTCGACGATCTCTCTACCGGTCGTATCACGGTGGGCCATGATGTTGTCGGGGTTAAGGGCCTGCCTGGCCCACCAGTAACCCTGTCCGCTGGCCTCGAGGTCCAGGCATTTTTTCCTGGGCAGCAGCTCCAGGACCCCGCCATGCACAGCTTTCCCCTTGAGTTCCTTCTCTATCTCCTCTCCAGGGTCAACACCCATTACTTGAGCCCCATAGGCCTCCAGAATCTTCAGCCTGTCTTCGGATATCCATCCCTCTGGCATACACATCAATGACTTGTATCCCTTTACAGCGCAGACAAAGGACAATGCTATAGCCGTGTTTCCGGTGCTACTCTCGGTGACCGTGCCGTTTTCCCCTAACTTACCGCTCTTCTCGGCCTCTTCTACCATCCGCAATGCGATACGGTCCTTAATGCTTCCGCTTGGGTTCAGATATTCACATTTCACCAAGACTTCGGCACCTATACCCCTTGTGACCCTGTTCAGTCTGACCATGGGGGTCGACCCTATGGCCTGAAGGATACTATCATAGATCTCCATCTCGTTATTCCTCTATCACCCTGTCTGCACATGGCCAACGGACAGGCGTCTCAGGTCTACCGTTTGATTCCCGGGAATAAGCAGAACGGCATTCTAGACTCTCCCTAATGCCCTTCAACGCCGATATATTCCGTGGCGACAAGGGTGTAGATCTTTGTGGCCTGCTTGATCTCTTCCACGTCAATGTACTCGTCCGGCTTGTGGGCCGTCAAATTCCCCGGCCCGAAATGAATTGCGCTGATTCCAGCCTTTCTCAACCAGAAATTATCACTCGTCATCTCATGACCAACCACCCTCGCCTTCTTCCCGGTAATCCTTTCGAAATTCCTTGCGCAAACGTCGATGATCGGGTCGTCCAGGGGAATTTCGTTGGGCTCCCTCCGTCCGATTTCCCTGATCTTGATCTTTATGTCCCGGTCTCTTAGTTGAAGCTCACTGATGAGTTTCTTGACTGATTCTATTACCTCATCCCCTTTCTGACCTGGCAAAAGTCTTACATCAACGGTCGCAGTGCATATCTCTGGAACAACGTTGGGGTGCTCTCCCACCCTGCTTGCAATGGTAGTTCCCGGGGTGACGGCAGGTCTCATTCCTTTGAATAGCGGATGTTCTTCAAAATCCAGGCTTAGCTCACTGAGGGCAAGGATAACCTTCGCCATCTTCTCCACCGCATTAACTCCCTTTTTTCTCTCAGAGTCCAATTGGCAATGGACCGATGCGCCCTCCGCGGTCAACTCGAGCCAGAGAAACCCTGCATCCGCAACCATTATATCTCCAAAACTGTAGGTCTCAGATTGTACTGATGCGTCTGTCTTTACGTAGCCCTTTTCGATCATATAGCCCAGGCCCTTGTCTCCCGCCGTCTCTTCATCCACGCAAAAGGTAAGTTGCAGATCTCCCTGTAGCTTCACGCCGCTCCTGACTATGGCTTCTGCGGCCTTGAGAAAGGATGCAATCCCCGCTTTCATGTCTTTCGAGGCCCTACCGTAGAGCCTGTTCTCTCTTATTTCGCCCCCATAGGGATCGACGGACCAAAAGGATCTTTCGCCAACATACTCGCTGTCGATGTGACCATAGAAATTCAGAGACCGACCTCTGCCGGACCCGCCTATCTTTCCGACGACATTGGGCCTGTCGGCTTCCCCTTCCACGAGCTCCACATCCTGTAACCCGATCCTCTTCATGTATTCTGCGAGGAACTCGGCCAGCTTTTTCTCCTCGCCTATTGGGCTCGGGATCCTGACAAGCTCTTGGCATAACCTGACAGCACCTTCTTCATCCACATACTTCAAGAGATCAACCATCCTTCTGTCTCCCATGAACTCTAATTTCTTTGGGCAGGGATCTCATGCGCCCCCTATCCTCCTGCCTCGTTTCTAGAGGAAAAATCCACAACCAAATCCTTTATCAGGGGATACTGCCTTACGGGCTCTATGGTCATGCCCTCTTCGACAAGGGTCCTGCAAGCCAGTCTATTCTTGCCGTTGACCCTCAGCATGCAGAGTGCGCATAGTTTTCGATAGCAGTAATATCCTTGTATCGAAAGGCTCCCATCCAGGTTCTCGTATATATACTGAACCGCACTCAGCACGGACATCTTCTCGTCTTTCACTATCTCGTATTCTTGAAATCTCGGCTCCCTGTCTTTCTCCGGATCAAAACGAAACACCTTGATTCGAATTCTTTCAGTGTCCACGCTTAAATCCCCCGCGTCAAGGTAACAGGCATTTTTCTGAGCTTGATTTCAGTGCCCTCCAACCTTGTAACTATGTGCATTCTCCACTTCCTGTCGTCCTGTTGGGGATAATCGGTTCTGTGATGGCTCCCCCTGCTCTCCTTTCTCTTCAGCGCAGACTTCGTGATGATCTTCGCCAGCAGCAACATGTTCTCCAGGTCAATAGCGTCCACCAGTTCTTTGTTGTAGATCTTCCCTTGGGTTATGCTCATATCAGCAGCTTTCTCTTCCAACAGGTCAATGGCCTCTCGGGCCTGCCTAAGCCCATCCTCATCCCTTATCACGCCCACCTTTTCATACATGAGGTTTCTCAAATCCCTGATGATCCCAATTGGTCGAGCCTCTCCCTTTTGTCCCCTTGCCTGGAGATCCTTGATCCTTTTGATTTCTTCTCTTACCTCCCCATTGGGTACCGCCCTGCCCCTGCGAAAAGTGGCATAAAGGGCTGCATTTGTTCCGGCAATCTGCCCAAAAACAGAGCACTCCGGAAGGGCGGTCCCTCCCACCCTGTTTGCGCCATGGAGGTTTGCCGCCACTTCACCGGCAGCATATAGCCCTGGCATGGTCGTCTCGCAGAAGCTGTTGATCCTTACCCCTCCAATGGAAAAATGATGTCCTGGGCAAACCTCCAGCCATTCGTCCGGCAGATTAATACCTGCCTCTTTGAAATCTTTGAACGAAGTGGGCCATCTCTTCAAGAGGTCCTTGACCCTGGATAGATCCATATAGACTCCACCGTGGGGAGTACCGTTTCCTTTTCTTATTTCCTTCATAATGGCGATCGAACTCTTATCCCGGGTTGCATATTCCGCCTCCGGATAGTAATGATGCATAAATCTCTCACCCTTCCCATTCAGTATCCTCGCACCCTCCGGGACCGTCGTTCCCCTCGGTACCACCAATCCTTGAAGAGACTCAGGGTAGGGAAGCGTGGTTGGGAAAAAGAGATGGAATTCCATGTCCATTAGATCTACTCCCGCCTTGAAAGCCAGGGCCATCCCATCACCCCTTGCGTCCTCAGGCATGCTTGTCACTTTGTACAACCGGCCGGCCCCGCCCGTAGCGAGAACAACCGACCTGGCGCTAATCTTCAAAAACGCCCCCGTGGGAATAAGATATGCCAGGGCCCCTGCTGCGCAGCCATCGGCTGTCAAAAGCTTTATTACTTTCCCCTCGACGTAACGAATATTCCTCCTCTTTTGAACCGCCCTGACAAGGGCCCTCTGGAGGGCAAGTCCTGTCCTGTGGTCAACGAAACAACCCCTTGGATGTGTCATACCGGGCAATCCTTTACTGTCAAATTTCCCATCAATCTTGTCCCATTTCACACCCAGCTGTTCATACTCCAGGACGGTCTTCTTGCTCTGTCTTACCAGGATTTCAATCAGGTTCTGTTCTCCGAGGTAAGCACCCCCCCTGGCGATATCCTCAAAGAAGGTGTCTTCACTATCCTGCGGCAGCCTCCCAAGCTCCCCCATTACCGCCTGGTAGGTAATCATGGCAACTATCGTAGTGCCCGACTTCCCAAAGGTGTATTGATTCATGAGAGTGACGTCCAGATCACCTTCACTCGCCTTCAAGGCGGCCCAGCAGCCGGCAGCACCCCCCCCGATGACCAAGACATCTGTCTTGAGCTCCTCAAGGTATTCTGTCATTCTTCAAAACCCGACAAGTTCAGTTTCTTAATAAACGCTCGTTTCTAAATCACGAACTCGCATTTGTCAACTGTGAATGTCAGCCACCAGGCCAGCAACCAAAATGTGCCAAGAATCATTGGAAAAAGACTAAGCGCCCTCACCTTTACGGCCTGAGCCAATCAGGCGATAGGTTCTGAAGGGCGAAGTTGGAAGTCCCATGCTTCCACCGACCCACTGGAGGACTTACCGGCACAGACTATCTCTTGAATGTCAAATCCAGGTTTTCCTCGGAGGCCAGGTCCGTCAACTCTTGCTTCAGCCGCGCGATAGAGGTCTCCACCGGAACCTCTGCCTCCAGGTCAAGATCAAAAAGGGGCATGCCTGAAAGGGGCGCCCTTTTCACTTCTGTATTCAGTGACACAATATTGGCTCCGTGCCTCCGGATGACATGCACCACCTTTCTCACAATCCCCGGATGGTCCATGGCCCTCACCTCTATCCTTAGCGGAAGGGCGGGCTCCTTGGAAATACTGGAAGGATCCTCTGCATCATAGAAGGAGGACTCCAGGCCCTTTTCCATCAAGACATGGCTTTCATCTCTTATCCGTTCTGCCGCCGCCTCATTGCAGGAGAAAAGGGTCATCAGGGAAAACCGCCCCCCCATTGCAGCCATACGGCTGTCTTCGATATTAGCCCCCCTTTCAAAGAGAAAACCCGATACATCCTCCACAATGCCGGGCCTGTCCTTTCCAATGGAAAAAAGGATCATGTATCTTTTCGTCATAACTCCCCCCTGCCCGTGATTCTTGGCACAATTCCTTGCCCTCATGCTGTCCGGTTTCCATTGCGCCCCCAGGATGGGTTTACTGCTGGAAAGCAGAATCACGCAATGCCGAATCTATGTCCCCCATTTCCACCCTTACCAGATCGACTCCGAAGACTTCCTCCATGTTTGATCTTGCCCTTCGGAAGGCTTCCTCCATGGAAACCCCTGACCCAAGCTCCCTTTCGATGGACGTGATTTCGGTCTCCTGTAGCCCGCAAGGATGAATCCATGTGAACGGGTGAAGACCTGTGTTTATGTTCAGGGCAAGGCCGTGGAATGTGATACCATGTCGTATGGCGATTCCGATGCTGCCGATCTTGTTACCCCCGACCCATGCTCCCCTGTTCTTCGCATTCCTCTCGGCCATAACGCCGAAATCACGTGCTGTCCTGATCATCACTTCCTCGAGCCGGGTTACATATTCGTTTACGTCCAGGCCCAATGCCTTCATGGCGACTATCGGGTAAATGACGAGCTGCCCGGGCCCGTGATAGGTGATATCTCCTCCCCTTTCCACGTGGATGACGCCTATGCCCCGTTCTTCAAGAAAAGACTCGGAGACCTTCAGGTTGTCCAGCCCCCCCCTGCGCCCAAGGGTGAAGACAGGGGGGTGCTCGAGGAACAGGACCACATCCCTGTCAAGGGCATTTTCTTTTCTTGTCTCCACGAGCCTGGACTGGAGGTCCCATGCATCCCTGTACTCCACTGTACCAAGCTCCAAAAGGAGCCACCTTTTTCTCTCCATGTCGATTCTCATCAGGCTGTTGCCCGGAGCCTGATCCGTGACGGCCGATGGTCCCCGAAGTTCCTTTCCCGAGGCTCAATTCGCTCCTGATCTATTCTCACACCCCCGTTGTCCTCGTAGGGGGCCCTCAATTGAGAGGAGAGATGGAGGCTTCGGTAGAGATAATCTCTTGGGGCTACTGTGACCTTGGGTTAACTGTTCGGTGCCCTTGTACATGCCTGGGGGGAATTTGATCGAGCCTTGGGAAAGGACCTCCAGGGACCATAACAGCAAGTACCATGATGCCTGTCTTCTCTTGCCATAACTTGGTCCAGCGAAAAAGATCCGGGCAACAGCCTGTCATCCCGCAAGGCAAGGTTGCCTTGCAGCACGGGTTTCATCAAGCCTTCGTCTCTTGGAGACCCTGGGCGCCTCCCGGAGCACTTCCAGGTCCTCCTGGGCCTCCCTGGCTATTGATTTACAGGCCTCTATGAACAAGTCCAGGTCGTCCTTGGACTCGGTCTCTGTTGGCTCTATCATAATTGCGCCGCTGACCACCAGGGGAAAGTAGATCGTGGGGGGGTGAAAACCGTAATCCATGAGGCGCTTTGCAAAATCAAGGGTAGTAACCTTGTATCCCCTGAGATACTTGTCAGAAAACACGCACTCGTGCATGCATGGCCTGTCATAGGGGAGGTGATAGTTCTCCCTCAACATCTCTTTGATATAGTTGGCATTCAACACTGCAAGCTGGCTCGCCCTCTTCAGCCCCTTTGCCCCCATTGTCCTGATGTAGCAATAGGCCTTGATCATCACCCCAAAGTTCCCATAGAAGGCATGAACCTTGCCAATGGAATCTGGATAATCTTCTGATAGCTCATAGCGTCCTTCTTTCTCAATGACCCTGGGTACCGGCAGAAAGGGCGCCAAATGCTCCTTTACACATACGGGGCCGGCACCGGGACCTCCGCCCCCGTGTGGGGCTGAAAAGGTCTTATGCAAATTCAGGTGGAGGATGTCTATCCCTGTCCTTCCCATGTCCACTATACCCATCAAGGCGTTCATGTTTGCGCCATCACAGTATACCAGCCCCCCCTTCGAGTGAACTATCTCCGCTATCACCCGTATGTTTTCCTCAAAGAGACCGAGGGTGTTGGGGTTGGTGACCATGATCCCGGCTGTGTCCTCATCCATCAGATCGAGGATCGCCTCCTTGGTCAATATGCCCTTCTCTCCTGAATCCACGCGCACAGGGCTATATCCGCAAAGGGCCGCACTGGATGGATTTGTGCCGTGTGCCGTATCGGGAACGATGATTTTGCCCCGGGACCTGCCCTTGTGTTTATGGTAGGCATGCACAAGGAGCATACCGGTAAGCTCTCCCTGTGCGCCGGCCGCCGGTTGAAGAGACACGGCGTCCATGCCCGTGATTTCCGCCAGCAAACCCTCAAGATCTTTCATCAGCTTCAGGGCCCCCTGGGCCAAGGAATCAGGGAGCAGGGGATGCGCCCTGGAAAAACCCGGCAGACCCGCCAGAGATTCATTCACCTTCGGGTTGTATTTCATGGTACAGGACCCCAAGGGATACATGCCTGTGTCCACGGAAAAATTCCATTGAGAGAGTCTGGTGTAATGGCGCACCACATCCACTTCACTCAGCTCCGGGATATCAAGGCCGGATGAGACCAGCTCTTCATCCAGGGGAGAATGTTCCACATCACTTTTTGGGATGGAAAATCCAATTCTCCCCTTCTTTCCCTTTTCCCACAGAAGGGGTTCATCGAAAACCAAACCCGTCTCTGCTTGGCCCATTTTCATGCGCTGATCTCCCTTACAAGTTCATCCATGTCTTCCCTGGTTATGGTTTCTGTAACGCACAGCAGATAGTGATCCTTGAGTTCCGGGTAGTACCTTTTCAAGGGAAGGCCGGCCACTATTCCTTTTTCCAGGAGTCCCTTGTGGGTATCGTCAAACCCCCTTTGAAAGCCAACTACAAACTCGTTGAAGGTCGGCGCATCAAAGGGCAAATGGTATCCCTCGTCCTTGAAAGCCCTTTTCAGGTATTCGGCCTTGTCGTGGTTGAGCTGGGCCAGGTTGCGCATGCCGCTGCGACCCAGGAAGGCCATGTACATGGCCGAGGCCAGGGCACACAGGCTGCTGTTGGTGCAGATATTGGAGGTAGCCTTTTCCCTCCTGATGTGCTGTTCCCTCGTAGCCAGGGTGAGTACGAACCCGTCTTTCCCCTCCTGGTCCACCGTCTTTCCCACAAGCCTGCCAGGCATGTTGCGGACATACTGCATCCTGGTGGCAAACATCCCGAGACCGGGGCCCCCGAAGGACATTGGGATACCCAGGCTTTGGCCTTCTCCGCAGGCAATGTCGGCCCCCAGGCTTCCCGGGCTCTTCAGGAGACCAAAGGCCAGGGGCTCCGTAAATGTCACGATGAACAACGCCCCTTTGCTGTGCACCTCTTCTCCTATCGCCCTAAGATTCTCAATACACCCAAAAAAATTCGGAGATTGTACGACCACTGCTGCAACGCCTTCCAGCCCGTCCAGGAGGCCATAATCGGTCAAACCGTTCTTTTTCATGTAGGGCAATTCAATGATCTCGTACCCCGTCGGTTCCAGGTAGGTCTTCACGACACTCCGGTATCCCGGGTGAATGAGGCTTGAGAGGAGAACTTTATTCCTTTTTGTTATGCGCAAGGCCATAAGGACCGCCTCCGCGAGGGCCGAGGCACCGTCATAGAGAGAAGCGTTCGCCGTTTCCAACCCCAGGAGCCTGCATACAAGGGTCTGGTATTCGTATATTCCCTGGAGTGTCCCCTGGCTTATTTCGGGCTGATAGGGGGTATAGGATGTTAGGAACTCTGACCTGCTCAACAGTTGGGTCACCGCGGCAGGGATGTGGTGGTCATAGCTGCCGGCCCCCAGGAACACCCTGTAGCGTGACCTTACCCCCATCATCTCCGAAAGGGTGGACAAGTGCTCGGTAAGATCCCATTCCGTCATCTGCTCTGGCAACGACATATCAGTTTTACGGCGGCAGCCATCGGGTATGATAGAGAACAGATCCTCGAGGTCTTTTGCTCCCACCACCTTCAACATGGCGCTAATGTCATCCCGGGTGTGCGGCAAATATCTCATCTATTCCCTTCCTTTCAAGAATTCGACGTACTGATCCCTGCTCATGAGACGGCTCACTTCTTCCTGGTCTTCGGGCTTGACCCGGATCATCCATCCTTCCCCATAGGGACTCTGGTTTACCAGCTCGGGAGAATCTTCCAGGGCACCGTTTACCTCGATGACTTCACCTCCCAGTGGCATGTAAAGCTCTGAAACAGCCTTGACCGATTCTACGGTCCCAAACTGTTCCCCCTTCCCAAAGGTGTCTCCCGCCTGGGGTAGCTCAACAAAGACGATATCGCCTAGTTGGTCCTGGGCATAGTCACTGATGCCTACCCTTACCATGCCGTCTTCAACCCTGGCCCATTCGTGATCCTCCGCGTACCTGATGTCCTCCGGTAAATCCAGCTCGCTGATCTCTTTCATATCCTATCCCCTCCATCTCCCGTCTTTAACGACTTCGACTACTGTGTTCTTGCTTCATGCCAATCAAAACCCGCGTTTCAATTCCTCTCATCTTCCAACCGAATCAGACCCAAAACTGAATCCTGACATTAGGACTACCAAACATCTTCCCTGTGGACAAGATCCCGGGGGCCCTTCACGGCCTAAACTTCCTCAAAATCGATTATTAGAAATCTCGATTCATATGTCAATATTTCCAATAAATCCTGCCCATTCCTCCATTTCTCCCTGGAGCGGCCATTCACGGTCCATGAGTCATTCATTTTTTGCTTGACATAGGCAATAGGTAAAGGTAATTAACTTATATATCTTTATTGGCCTGGCCAATAGTCCGTTTTTCACATCAAACGCACGGGGTACTGTATCTAACCAATCTGAATCAAAAGGAACCACCTATGGAAGGTTCAATAGAACAATACTTAAGACCACCCAAGAAGGAAAAACTCCCTGTACTTATTGCAAACCAGTTGAAATCACTCATCTTGTCGAAAAAACTGGCGCTCAATGAAAAACTCCCTTCTGAAAGAGAATTGGCCGATATGTTGAAGGTGAGTCGCGTTGTAGTGAGCCAAGCCCTGATGACATTGGAGCAATCTGGCTTCATAGAGATCAGGCGTGGCTCCAAGGGCGGGGCTTTCATCGCTAACCGGCCTTACAAGCCCTTTTCTGACTTTATCAAGGACCTTTTCATAGAAGGAGAAATTTCTATTGATCACGTTCGCGAAGCCAGAGAAGCGGTTGAATGCCGCAGCATACAGCTAGCAGCCGCGAAAGCTTCCGATGAAGATATTGAGAAGCTTCGCACTATCAACAGAAAGTTGCTGGATGACATTCAAGAGTCATTGAAGTTCCTGGAAAACAACATGGCATTTCACGTCGCCATCGCGGATATTTCGGGAAACCCATTGATCAAAGGGATAGTTCAGTCCCTCCTGGAACATCACAATACGTTCAGGAGCAAATATTATCCGGACACGGATGTTTCCCACGATTTTATCAAAGATACATACAAGCGCCACAAAAGAATCATTTCAGCCATTTCTGGTAGGGATATTGAATTGTGTGAAAAGCTAATTGCCATTGACGTCGGCTTTCATAAAGAACTCGAGCGCCTGAAAGGTCTAAGAATAAGGAACTTGTGAGAAGTCGAATGTCTTTCAAACAGTCAAAGAGGGGTGACCCACAGGCTGCTTTGACAGAAAGACTCTCTGGGAAGGAGATGATGTAGGCGGGGAAAGCGCCACGACTTGGTACATCAAGGGAGGGTATGAACAAATAATGGGGAAGCAAGTGTATAGATTTAGATGCGGCATAAGGATCAACTATGCAAAGTGCGTTGGCTGTGGAACATGTCACGATATCTGTCCCACGGATGTCTTTGGCTTTGACAGTCAGAGTAGATTGATCACTGTGGATTATCCCGAGGAATGCTGGTACTGCGGTTCCTGTATTTACGATTGCCCGAACAATGCCCTTGAAATGGAACTGCCTCTGGCCTGCTTATGAACAACAATTTTCGGTGAGGTTGACGGATGAAAATACTAAGTCGTGACGAGCATATATACGCCGATGTCCTGGTTCTCGGTGGAGGTCTTGGGGGATGTTTCGCTGCAATCAAGGCGGCTGAAGCAGGTGCCAGGGTCGTCGTCTTCGAAAAGGCCCACATCTTGAGAAGCGGCAGCAATGCAACCGGTTCCGGCAGGATAACCCTGATCCATCCCGACTACAATTACACACCTGAACAATTTGCAAAATTAAATGTTGAAACAGGTGGGGGGATTGTTGATGAAGACATTCCCTATGAATTTGCAAGACACTGTCTCCACAGGGTCCTCGAATTGGAAAGCTACGGCATTCAATTGAGGGGAGATGATGGATCATTTTTCATGATGCAGGGACCAGACATTGCCCCGGGTAAGATCGTATTTTGGCCGCCCGGCCCCAGGGTCTGGCAGGACATGAAGCCAAAATTGGCTCGAAAGGTGATGGAATACGAAAATATTAATGTCCTGAACAGGACCGCGGCAATCGGTCTGCTTACTAGAGATGGCGTTGTCGGAGGCGAGGTGGTCGGTGCTGTTGGCATCGGGACTAGAACCGGGCAGTTTGTTATCTGCGAAGCAAAGTCGGTTGTTTTGACCAGCGGGAATTCCCACAGACTCGCGAGACATCACGATACATGCTACGCACCTTCCCGTTTCGTAACCGTCTCTCCACCTACCAATTGTGGCGAAGGCCAAGCCATGGCTTTTCGGGCCGGGGCGGATCTTGTCAATATGGAGTTTGCATACGTCGCAAGGATTTGGAAGGATTTTGCCCATGCCGGCGTGGGTCAGACCACCGGGGCCGGGGGTAAGACCATTACAGGAACCGGAGCAGAGCTGGGTATCGAGGAACGCTATAGGTTGACACATCAGGGAGGTTTCAATACTCAGAGACCGATATATGTAGATCCGCGAGATGTGGAGGGCTGGCCCGAAGAAAAAGGCATGATGGAAG
>JAFDIC010000499.1 GCA_019308525.1 Deltaproteobacteria bacterium | reverse complement strand
GTACATGGGCGATGTTGTTCTTCCTCCCGCAATCAAGATCTGCCTCTTTTCCGCCCTCGCCCCGTCAGGGCTCACAAGCCCTGCTACAAGAAAACAAACCATAATACCAAAGACAAACAACCTGGACCTGCTCATAGCTCATCCTCCTTCCTGCTCTTCATATTTTTCATTTGCTTCCTAGAGTCTCCCCGGCTTCCAAATCCGGTGGAGACAACCCGGGCTCACACCAAGCGGCCATCACCTGGGAAGGTCTGAAGATGACAAGAATCGGCAAGAAAACTCATCTTCGGGGTTACGTTACCAAGATTTGCGGAAATTCTCTTCACGGTCTATCTTTCTTGTTGGTCAAAGGTTGTGGGGATTGCGTGCAAATATATTTCTCATTTCCTCGAATCCAGGGATATGGGCTTACACCCATTGCAGCTTTCAAACCGCCTGTGACAGTGGCGAGAAAAGAAGAGATCGAGCAAGCGCACGTGCTGAATACTCAGGAATCTTAAGCTAATGAATTTTCCAGGAAAGTCAACAGACTTAAACTTATAGTCCTATAACCAAAACTCATAGCCGCAACCCTGCCTCCCTCCACCCTTCCCAGCCTAGTTCGCAGGAGGCTGTCCCCAGATCGCCTCTGAGACTATCTCCGAGATATCCTTGACCGGGATGTCTTTTTCCGAGGCCGGGTCCTCCAGAGTCATGAGGCAGAAAGGGCAACTGGTGGCAATGACATCGGCCTGCTTTTCAACGGCTTCCCTGACTCTCTTGTCACTATTCCTTTCCAGGGTGTCTTGAGCATCGTAGAACATCCGTCCGCCTCCCCCTTCACAGCACAGTGAGTTCTCCCTCCTCCAGGCAAACTCAAGAAGTTCGAGACCCTCAATGGTCTTGAGTATCTTTCTCGGCTGGTCAAATATCTTGTTTTGCTTGCCAAGGAAGCAAGGGTCATGGTAGATGACCCTTTTCCCGTAAGGCGCAGAAATAGTTATGTTGCCCTTTTCGACCAGTTCCGCCAGCACCTCTGTATAGTGCATCACGGTTGTTCCGGTGTCGCCGTACTCCTTTTTCATGGCTGTGAGACAATGGGGGGACAATGTAATGACCTCTTTGACACCGTACTCCTTCAGTCTGGCAACATTTTCTCCCTTCAACTCCTCGAACAGCCCAACCTCCCCCATCCTGCGGATCTCATTGCCACAGCAAGCCTCTTGTGCTCCCAGGATACCGAACTCCACCCCTCCCCTGTGTAGTATCCTCGCCACGTTCACAGGTATTGTCATGCAGCGTGGATCATAGGCCTGTATACAGCATGTAAAGAGAATCCTTTTGGACTTGGTCTCTTTTACATGGGGGATTTCAAAGTCAAGTTCCTCTGTCCACGCGGAACGTTTTGACTGGGGCCTGCCCCAGGGGTTCTTCTGGACGAAGGTGTTCTCTAGGGCCTTCTGGATTGACAGGGGTATCTTCCCCTCTTCCACAGAGGCCGACCGTTCGCTGATCAGGACCTCCAGGGGCTTCACGTCCCTCGGACACCTGAGTAAACACTCGCCGCAAGAGGTACAAAACCATATATCAAACTCCTTTGTGTCGTGCTGGAGTTGTTTTCTTCTCACCAGCTTGCGGATGTTCAACTTTTCCCTGTCAGATACAGGACAACTGCCCGTACACATACCGCACTGCATGCACATGAATACGTTGCTTTGACTCTCGCTCTCCATCATTTCTACCCCCAGATCAGTTTCCTATCACTCAGCGCCCCGCATAGAAGAGCCCCCTTGAGCTAGCTCTTGAGTCACCGGTTGCCTTGATGTGAGGCCAACGACAATCATAAGCCACACCATCTCCTTGCAATCTCCAGGTAGATCTCCGCGGCAATTCGTATATTCTCAACATAACAGAATTCGTCCGATTTGTGTGCCATGGACGCCTCTCCCGGTCCCAGGATAACCGTGGGTGGGTCTCCCAGGGCTGGCTTGAGTACAGAGGCGTCCGTAAAATAGCTTATCCCCCTTGGCTCGATCTCCTCCTTCAAAAAAGACCCGCCAATATTGAATACCTCTTGGATCCACTCATCCTCCGGATCACTGAAGATACTTGGTGCCTTGAGGAAACACCTCAATTCCGCATCCGGGCCGAGGTGAGCCTGCAACTCATCAAGGATCTTCCCGTAGTCTTGCCCGGGAATCGCCCTGATATCAATCCCTGCAAGTGCCCTGTCAGGCACCGAGTTTATGTTGATTCCTCCCCTGATTGTTCCCACGTTTATGGTCGGTGAACCAAGCAAGGGGTGAGGAGGGATATCAAACCGGTAGTCCCGGAGTTTTAGAACTGCTTGCGCTGCCTTGTAAATCGCATTATCACCTTGCTCTGGCATTGAGCCGTGGGCCGTAATCCCCTTTGTTTCCATCTCTATTGCCATTGCTCCCTTGTGCCCTACCACGGGATAGTTGGAGGTAGGTTCTCCCACCACGAGGGCACCAGCTTCTCCCAGAACACCTCCAAGTCCTGCCATGTAAGAGGCCCCTTCACAACCCTTTTCTTCCCCTGCCGTCAAGATCAAGGTCACTCCTGCCTGGCCCCTCTCTCTTGGGGGCAGGGACAGGGCAGCGCTGACCATCGCGGCGACACCCCCTTTCATATCAGAGGACCCCCTGCCGTACACACGGTCACCAACTATATCCCCGCCAAAAGGATCAACGCTCCATTTTGCGGCCCCGAGAGGAACAGTATCCAAGTGTCCTGAAAAACAGATGGGAGGCTTACTACCCTTGCCTTCCCGATGGGCAACCAGACTGGTTCTAGTCTCATCAAATTCGTAGTATGATACCTCATAGCCA
>JAFDIC010000498.1 GCA_019308525.1 Deltaproteobacteria bacterium | reverse complement strand
CTGCCCCTTGTCGGTTAACCCGACTGTACCACCTCCGGCACCAACTAATGTTTTGACGATAACAAAGATCCCCTTCTTACCCTTACTGCTCTTCCTTTCCAGCCCTTCTTCCCAGAAGCGGTAAAGGGATTCCCGTTTACCCCGGCCTGCTTTCTTTTCTTTGTCACGAACGATCTGCCAGGCAGCACTATCACCAAGGGCAAGGGCAGCAAGGAATGAAAGAAGGTGTGATTTGCCGGACCCAAACTCTGCTTGAATCCAATAGCCTTGGCCGATAGGATTATCCTTGCGCTCGGGGTTATAAGGGGCCGCCATATTACGAAAGATGTCGTTAAGGAAAGGCCGGACAGGATCGATCTGAAACTCCTCGATCGTTCGCAACTCTGGCTTGCGAGCTTTTCGGGCTTTGGGGGAATTCGAATCAGCCCACACGTGCTTCTCAAGAGAATAGACAGAGATAATCTTTTCTGGAACAGAGCAAATCTCATCCAGACTCTTTCGCGCGGTGAAAAGGTTATCTTTGTTCATGACGTTTTCCTCGGCCTACCTTTCCTGTATCCCCTGCGAGTTACCCCGATGCGCTCTCTTCTGAGGAACCAGCGCATCAGATTCCTCCATGGCCCCATGGAGCGCTCTTTCGGTCACTACGTGTCTAACTTGTGTTTCTCGCGGTCGCCAGTACATGGTTACTCTCGTAACTCCCACAGGTGGTTTTCAGCTATGAGGTTGGTGGGGAGCATATAGCTGCCCTCATCCAACCCGGGAAACATGATGATTTTGCCGCCACTCCGCCTGCCAGGCAGTAGCAGAAGGATCCGGTCATCATCAGCTGCCATAGTGCGCAGCAGATTGAGTTCAAGATGATAGGCGAAGAGCATTTCCAGATTTGAAAGCACAACAAGCCCTTTGCCACGCAACTTTGACCGTAAGAATGTCTCAAAGGCTTTGGCCACGTGAGCTGCCGTGGGTTCTGGCCGTTTGGCTTCGTTTTCTACAAGTTGCCGGAACTCCTCATCAGGAATCGCTTCAAGAATTCCACGGTTAACATTCAATGGTTTCGGAAAACGCTTGCCATCTGGAGTTTTCGCCTGCCGTAACTTTTTCGCAAATGCTTCTAGTGCAGAGTATTCACCTAATACCCCATACAAATGTCGTCCACCAGGTACGGCCAGTTTGGATTGGAGCGCCTCGATGATTTCGGTATCTTTCATCTGATATTCCCTCCATCAACCAAGTGCTCCACTACGCGTTCAAGAGGCCACTTCGTCGTAAACTGGCGGACATTGTCGATTTCAGAAACTTTACTAATGATGCCTCGATTCCGAAGCTCATAGAGCGAAGGAAGGATCCGACTCGTATCCCAGAGCATACCTTGTATGATTCGATTGGTCTCCACTTTCGAAATGTCATACATCCCCGGCTCCGGGTATTCGCTATGCAAAATGAAAGCAAAAGCGGGCAGAGGAATATCTCTGGAGCTAAATATAGTTCTCGTCCTCTCAACTTTAGCAATACCCCCTGCAGCAAGAGCATCTACGATCGCCTGGGCACACCCTTTAATGCTGCGTGCAGAAGGAAATCGTCTTGTCAGATAATTCCTAATTCTCTCGCGGCTGAGACGACCATTGCCAAGGTTGGGAAGCAGAACTTCCTCCACCACCTGAAGTTCAAGTGGCTCGGCCTTTAAGAATCGATAGAAGCAGACGTCTCTGAGTGCTTGGGTGCCACGAAATGCCTTTGCAAACCTGCGCAATGGCTGATCAGCATAACCTTCAGGAAACATACGGCGTGTTATATAGCTGGCGTACCGTTGTCTGGTCTGCTCTGCGCTATAATGCAACCTTGCACGCAGGTGTTTCCTGATTTCTTCCAGAGATTCAGTCTCAGGAAGCTCTGGCAAAAGTGAAATTGCTTCCTTGAGGACCGCATTAGTAAACATCTCAGTTCCCCGCCTGGGGGCAGTCTTCTTGAGATGTGTGACCTTTTTGGCAGGAACTATCGGTGGAGATGTATCTAAAAGCGGAACGTCAAAGAGCGTCGCCTGACTCCCAGGAGTCCCTAACGAAGCACGTTTGCGAGAAGAGGGTTTAGCTGAACCGCTTTGTCCCGTTTCCTTAACCGGGTGGTGCACCCGAATCCAATCTACGAGCTTGAGCAGTGCAGCGGTGTTAGACTTTATCCCGTCCACCCGACAAAGAACTTCAGAAGGTGCTGCCAAGACAGCAGACAGACTCCCGAATTCAACAATGAGTCTGCGCGCGAGTGGTTGGACATCCTTTTGGGGTATAACATAGGTAAGGAGGAGCTCAAGCAACGCCTCTTCCGTGCGCGAGGTCTCCTCTCCCGCCAAGAAGCGCTCTCTGAGCCTTTGTCGATGCCCTACCTTACCTCTTTTCGTCATAAGGACATTCACCGTTTACTTCGAATCTGAATCCTTGGTTTCACCTGCGCCACCAGAACGAACCCACTCATCAACCTCTTCTTTGCGGAACTTCCAGAGACGGCCGACCCTATGAGCTGGCATATCCTTCTGGTCGATCCACTTATAAACCGTATCTCGGCTAATTCCGAGATACTGACAGATCTCGTCTACAGAAAGCCATCGATCTTCCATTTCAATCCCTCGGCACGCTCTTAGCCCTTTCACGGGGGCTGGAAACGACCTTCCAGGGAAAGGCACAATTCACCCACTCGTACTCTACCTCAAAGGTAATAGATTACAGGGGATATCAGCGGAAGTCAATCGTTTTTTGCCGATTTCAGCCGATTCAACCGAGCCGAGGTCTCCAAATGCCTGGGAGTCTCCGACACCGCTCCCGTTCGATATCGACGCCAAGT
>JAFDIC010000497.1 GCA_019308525.1 Deltaproteobacteria bacterium | reverse complement strand
TCCGGGGGCATGAATGCCTGTATCGCATACGAGTCGGGCATTATCGCCTCATATATGAAATTGACGATAAAACGAACATTATTCTGGTTACCCGAATCCGGCATTGGCGGGACGTGTATCGATACTTACCTGTCTTCCTAAAGGACACTGAAATTCCCCTCCAGTCTGCGAACCTTTTTCATCCGCATCCTTTGCCCTGGAGAAGCCTTCACTCTCAAGGATGCCGGAGAAAAGGGCAAAATCCTTCTCTGGGATAACCATGTCAAGGTCAACGGAAAAGCGGGGAAACTCGAACGCACTCACCGCATAGCCACCGACAAGAACGTAACGTTTCGGAAGCTTCTCAAGCAAAGTCAGGCAGGCCCTCTCCCTCTCCTCGATCTTCATGCCATCATACCTCCAGGGCCTCTCTCCTCGGGTAACCTATCCCGTATTTCTCGTCCAGGTATTCCAGCGCTGGCTCGTAGGCAATCTCCCTTTCCAGACAGAAGGCCACGACCTCGTCCAGGGGGACCACCCTGCTTCCCTCCCTCTCCTCGGACCTGACCGATTCCCTGGGGTGGAGGATGTAGACCCTTCCGTAGAGCGTCCTGCTCCCCCCCTCAACAGCGAACCTGGCCTTTTTCTTCCTGAGGAAGGCCTTCCACTCTTCCAGATCCCTATCCCTGACAGCAATGTGAATTGGCCTGAAGCCCTTTGTGAAACCGGTCCAGTAGTATCCCTCAGTCCAGATGGCCACGGCGGTGCTTTCGCAGAAGGCATACTCCTTCCCGGCCTCATCCAGAATCGTGTCGTCCGGCTCCCAGGTAGTAATATTTCTGACAAAATGCCCAGGCTCAGTCAAACGATACGTGCCTCTGCGCACCCTGTATATGTAGCCCTTCCCGACCAGATCGTGGATGACCTTTGTGGCCTGGGAGGTGGGGAAGACCATGCGAAACTCGTCTATGGTGAACTCCCTCCCGCCGAAGCTCTTCCACATCCAGGCGTACAATTCCGTGTATCTGTCCATAATTACCCCTGTGGTAATTTATTGTTTCCAATATATGAAGATCTTAGTAGATTGTCAAGCTTCCTATTGCTCCCCAATGAGTCTTGGGTTTCCAATTCGCAGCGGTAGATCTCTCTCGATGAGCGTGCATCTCCACTGTCCGTCAGGTCCTTGAACCGGACACCAGGGACCTCCATTTGGATATCGATTCGGTCCATGAGGGGCCCTGAGATCTTGGAGCGATATTGCCGGACCTGGAGGGGGGTACACCTGCAATAGCGCTCCATATCTCCCGGGAATAGTGGCGCTGCCCGAGAATCCGGCCATGGGGAAATCCTCAGTATTTGAATTTTGCGATGTAGTTCCTTCTTCCTCAGAATGCTTGACTTACCAGCCGATGTTATGTAGCTTTAGTGGAGAAGATTTATTGGGGTGATTTTCTGTGGCGGTCAGAAAGGGAATCGAAGTTACGTTGAGAGGGAAGAGGTTCCAGATCAGCTCCGCTGAGGCTCATAAGCTTCTGAGAAGATCTAGGCATGGGCACGGTGGGTATACCAGGGGTAAGGCCCCAAAGTATTTTGTGGTAGTGGGAGGAACACAAATGCCAATCAAGCAGGCGCTCAAAACGATCATGGATAAGAAAGGGCTTGGCCTTACCATTCTGGATATAACCACCAAAGACGCTGTCAGCATATTCAGACGGCTGGACTTTCCAATACTCGTCGAAAGGGGCTCCAGGGGATCAAAAAGCGCAATTATGAAGTATATCGGCATTTTCGATTTTGAGGGTTCTTCCGTAGAGGACAAGAAGAGAGTGTATGATCATCCTTGACACATCATTCATAGTATCTCTCCTGAACAAGAGAGATGTTCATCACTCGAAAGCAATAGAGATGCTGGACAGCGTGGATGAAAACGAAGAGCTGGCCGTTCACCCCTTAGTACTCCAGGAGACTATCAGTGTGATTGCCAGAAAATGCAGGGGGCAGGCCCGCACTTGCAAAGAGTGGCTGGACAAAATTGCGGAGTTCATGAACGCACTGAAAATAGTAGAGTTTTCCTCGGGCAGCAGGGACACCATGGAGATTATGAAAAAGGCAGACTGTGAGCTGAACTATATCGACGCTGTGTTGGTTCTGACAAGTAAACACTTGAGAGCACCAGTATTCACCTTCGACAAGCTCTTGCTCTCCTTCTGCAAAGATGAATAATGATGGGCCGGCTTACGGCCCACCCCTGTCAAGCTTCACGCGCAGGATAGGCATAGGTTGCGATTACCTGTCTATTCTCAGTGTCCCTTAACAAAAGGCACTGTCGAGTGTACACCCTAAATATGCACCATCGCTTGGAGGTTTTAGAAATGGTTGAAGTTAACGTCAAAGACGCGCGGAGGCAACTAAGTGGCTTGCTCAACAGGGTTGAAAAGGGCAAAGAGATTATTATCAAGCGCAGGGGCAAAAGGGCCCTTATCTTCATGGGTACGGTATGCCGGCTGACATTCCTCGGGTGTTCCGGGTCAGCTCCCCAGTCCTGCTCTTCAAATACCCGGACTCTGCGGCGCCATGGCTCCGTGCTTCCTTTGGGAACAGCCTCCAAACCTTGCCCGCCATTATTCCAGCAGGCGTCTGTCCAGGGACCTGTACTGGATTGCCTCTGCCACGTGGGAGGCATTGATGTTCGGGCTCTCCTCCAGGTCGGCTATGGTCCTGGCTATCTTGAGTATCCGGGAGTGGGCCCTGGCACTCTTACATGGACCCTGGATCTCCTGAAACGCTCCGCCTGAATGAGTCTGGCTTTCTTGACCCTGCGGTAGATCTCTCTCGATGAGCGTGCATCTCCATTGCCAGTCAGGTCCTTGAACCGGACAGCAGGAACCTCCATATGGATATCGATTCGGTCCATGAGTGGCCCTGAGATCTTGGAGCGATACCGCCGAACCTGGAGAGGGGTACACCTGCAATCGTGCTTCATATCGCCCAGGAACCCGCACGGGCATGGATTCATGGCTGCTATAAGCATGAACCTGGCAGGGTATGTGACCGTGAAATTGGCCCTGGCTATCGTTACCTGGCCGTCTTCCATGGGCTGCCTGAGGACCTCGAGGGCATTCTTCTTGAATTCAGGGAGTTCGTCCAGGAATAGGACCCCATTGTGGGCCAGACTCACCTCGCCGGGCTTGGGATTCTGCCCTCCCCCAATGAGTCCGATATCGGAAATCGTGTGGTGGGGCGCACGAAAAGGGCGTTTTTGAACAAGGCCGCGCCCCTTTGGCATCAGTCCCATGACGCTGTAAACCTTTGAAGTCTCGAGGGCTTCCTGGAAGCTGAGCTCCGGTAGGATCGTAAAGAGCCTCTTGGCCAGCATGGTCTTACCGGCACCAGGGGGACCGATCATAATCATGTTGTGTCCTCCGGCAGCGGCTATTTCCATTGCCCTTTTGGCGCTTTCCTGCCCCTGAACTTCGCTGAGATCAAGTGGTTCATCTTCCTTTTCCGCCAGTTTTGGAGGAGCAGGCCTGTGAGGCAGGATCTGGGAACGTCCTGAAAGGGCTTCCACCAGTTCAGGAAGGGTCCTCAGGGGATAGACATTTATCCCTTCCACAACAGCGGCCTCGTTTGCATTTTCGAGAGGTAGAAAGACGCCGGCCATGCCTCTCTCCTTTGCTGCTATGGCCACTGGAAGGGCCCCTTTTACGGGCCTTATGAGACCGTCCAGGGACAGCTCTCCCAGGAAAACATGGCCGGCATAGGATTCCCTTGGCACCAGGCCGGTGGCGGCCAGTATGCCGAGGGCCATCGGGAGATCGAAGCCAGAGCCTTCTTTTCTGATGTCGGCAGGCGCAAGATTGACGGTTATTCTGTCAGACGGGAAACTATACCCGGAATTTTTTATGGAAGCCTTGACCCTTTCCTTGCTCTCCCGGACCGCTCCCTCAGGGAGCCCAACGGTGGAGAACCAGGGGAGGCCCTTGGTTATGTCCACTTCCACCTCGACGATGTAAGCATCTATACCAATCACTGCACTGCTAAGGATTTTTGCCAACATGAAAGACTCCCTGGCGTAAGAAGGCTACCGATGGAGGTCATCAGCAAGCGGGAAAAAGGGGAACAGGATAATGTCTTTTTTGACTTTAAATAACAATATCAAATACTTACAATATTTCCAGTGACCCGTTGAATTTCCAGCAAGATGCTTTACTTTTGTCACCAATGATGGTAAGTATTAAAGTTTATTTGTGTCAGTTATTGCCTTTTAGCTGTACCAACTGATCCGAGATTATTACCTTGTATGCTGCGACTCATCAACCGGTATTTCCTCTTAAGGCAATAAAATACAAATTTTCGCTCATGTGTTACGGGAGATTGTTATGGCAAGAATCACTGTTGAAGACTGCTTACAGAAAGTCGATAACCGGTTCACCATCATCCACATGGCCGCAAAAAGGGTGAGACAGCTCAGAAAAGGAGCTGAGCCCACGATAGTATCCAAGAACAAGGACATCGTGGTCTCCTTGAGAGAAATCGCAGCCGGGAATGTCAAGAAGGTGGAACCCGATGAGCAAGCCGCCCTCCTGGAGGAGGGAGAACCCCAGCCCCCTGAAGAAGGTGAGGGGGATACGCAGGAGGATTCGTCACAGCCTGATGGAGTAACAGAAGAACCGGAATCCTCGTAGGGGAAATCTCACCATGTATAAGAGGGATTACTACGAAGTTCTTGGAGTGCCGCGGGATGCGGGAGAGGAAGAAATAAAGCGGGCCTATAGAAGGCTGGCCATGAAGTATCATCCTGACCGCAATCCAGATGACAAGGAGGCGGAAGAGAAGTTCAAAGAGGCATCTGAAGCCTATGAAGTACTTAGAGACCCGGAAAAACGGCAAATCTATGACAGATTTGGCCATGAGGGCTTGGAGGGGACAGGATTCAAGGGCTTTACCGGTTTCGAGGATATTTTTTCAAGCTTCGGTGATATTTTCGAGGAGTTCTTCGGGTTCGGCACCAGAAGGGGGCGCAGGACAAGGCCCAGACAGGGAAACAGCCTCAGATACGACCTGACCCTCACCCTTGAGGAGGCGTTCCACGGCGCAGAAAAAGAAATAGTCTTTAACAAATGGGAGACATGTGTCTCTTGCGAAGG
>JAFDIC010000496.1 GCA_019308525.1 Deltaproteobacteria bacterium | reverse complement strand
AGACAAATCAGAATGAGTTCATTATGAACAATCGGTTTATCATTAGAGAACGCATTATCTTTCGGAGCATACTGCAACCACCATATTCTCCCTGTAATTGGCTACCAAAGCAATTCACTCCAACCCAACCAAGACCTATGCGGGCAGAATCAAATGAAGATAGAATTATGCAAAAAAGCCTTGACATAGATATCTAGCAGGCTCTACTATGCTAAGAATCGAATAAACTGTATTCCTATTGAATTAACTTTTTTCCCTGAAAGTATTATTGGTTAGGAGATATTTGTAGTAAAACCAGAATGTTATAAGGTTAGAGGCAAGGGTGAGACTATTGGGTTGTGGTTAGAGTTTATTCGTAAGAAATTCAGGAAGAAGCGTTGGCGAAAGAGGTGAAGAGAAAGTTATTTGGTGAAAACCTGGCTCGCTTGTTGAGAATGGAGCCCGAGCGAAGGATACAATTTAACTGTCTCAAATGCTGGGAAGAAGGGAAAGAGAAATCATGAAGTTTACCGAATTGTTTAGGCCTATCAAGATAGGGAATTTGGAGATAAAGAACAGGATTGGTGGTGCTTGTACAACCACAGGAGGTGCGGACATCAATGGCTACATTACAGAAAATGCAATAGCCACATATGCTTCAAGGGCGGCTGGTGGAGCCGGATTCGTCTGTATCGAATGCACGTTTGCCAGTGACTTTGGCGCCGAGACATCAAGTTTTGGCAATCCTCGCATCAGCAATCGCTCCTACTTTGCCGGTCTTGCCGAACTTGCGGAGACAATCCATGCTTATGGAGCAAAAGCATTTATACAGATTTCACCGGGTTTTGGCCGCCAGGGTTCAAGCAAGCTGTCAGGCCAAGTTCCACCTGCCCCGTCTCCAATTCCCTGCGAAGTATGTCACGATTTCGATCAAAGGATAATGCCCTTTGGATGGGAAAGCAAAACGGCACAAGCGCCCGGCAAAGTGGCTAAGACCCCGAGAGAATTAGCTCTTGAAGAGATTGAATGGATGGAAAGACAGTTTCCGGACGCTGTAGCTGCAGCAAGGATATGTGGGTATGATGCTGTGGAACTTCACAGCCCCCACGGATATCTTATCCACCAGTTCCTATCACCAAGGTCAAATCATCGAACAGACAAATATGGAGGAAGCCTGGAAAACCGAATGCGCTTTCTGAGAAACCTCTTCATCAATTCACGTAGAAGAGTAGGTCCGGACTTCCCCTTGGGAATTCGACTGAGCGGGGATGAGCAGATGGAGAACGGGCTTCATCCCGAAGAGGTAGCCATAGTTGCTAAAGAGATGGAAAACGAGGGTATCGATTGGCTGCATGTTTCTTCCGGTTCATATGAGGCACGGGAGTATTTCTTCCCGCAGCATCCCGATACTATGATCCAGCATGCCCAGGACTTCAAGAGCGTAGTGAATGTGCCTGTGCTCGTACCATCTGTACATGACCCCTATCTTGCAGAAGATGTCATAAGAAAGGGCAAGGCAGACATGATAACACTGGGAAGGCAGCTTATTGCTGATCCGGATTGGCCCATGAAGGTCCAGGAGGGTAGAGTTGATGATATCATCAGGTGCATCAAATGCAACGTTTGCCTGGGTCGTTTCAACAGAGGGCTTCAGATCCGCTGCACAGTGAATCCAAACGTAGGTAGAGAACGATATATACCCAGATACCACAGGCCACCAGTACCGGCAAGACAGCCTCCCTGTGAATCAAAGTGTCCAGCGCACATAGAGATTCAAAACTATGTCCTCATGATCTCAAGGGGCCGATTCAAGGAAGCGCTTGAAAAGATCAGAAAAACGACCCCGCTATACGGGGTCCTGGGACGAGTGTGCCATCGTCCATGTGAAACGGCCTGTAACCGCGGGCAAATGGACGAATCGATCGCCATCAACGACCTGAAGCGCTTTGTGGCTGACTTCGAACTCAAAGGCAATGGCAGAAGCGTTGAGCCAGCACCAAGAACAAAAAAATATTCAGTGGCCATCATAGGATCAGGCCCAAGCGGATTGAGCGCTGCTTACGATCTGGTTAAGATGGGTTACGGAGTCACTGTATTTGAAGCGCAAAAGGTGGCTGGAGGGTGGATGGCCTTAGGTATTCCCGAGTACAGGCTTCCCAGGAATGTCCTAGAAACAGAACTGGAGGCCATTAAGAAAACAGGTGTCGAAATCAGACTCAACAGCCCTATTGGCGAAGGCGCTTCTTCCATAGGCGATCTATGGGATCAGGGTCATAAGGCCATTTTAATAGCTGTGGGAACACACAAGAGCTCCGAACTGGATATCCCCAATAAGAATGCAGCGGGGGTTGTCGATGGAGCGTCATGGTTGAAGGATATCAACCTTGGCAAGGACGTTAAGGTTGGTAAAAGGGTGGTCGTTGTCGGGGGTGGAAATGTCGCCATAGATTCAGCCAGGATCGCCTTAAGGCTTGGGGCTGAGCAAGTTTCCATAGTCTATCGCAGGACAAGTGAAGAGATGCCTGCCATTAAAGATGACATCCTTGAGGCGGAAAAAGAGGGAATTGAATTCCATTTTCTTTCCAGTCCGTGCAAGATCCTGTGTGAAAACAATATTTGTACAGGTATTGAATGTTTCAAGATGCAGCTTGCCGAACCTGACGCCAGCGGTCGAAAAACACCCGTGCACATCGCGGGCTCAGAGTTTGTAATTGAAGCAGATATGGTTATCTCGGCAGTTGGGTTGACTCCGGACCTTGGTTTTATGTCCGATAATAGCAAATTACAGCTATGGCTGGGAGGGCGCATAGTGGTCGATGAGAACATGGCAACAAATATTCCCGGCATTTTCGCCAGTGGGGATGCAGT
>JAFDIC010000495.1 GCA_019308525.1 Deltaproteobacteria bacterium | reverse complement strand
CCCGGGAAAAGGTCGTAACCATACACGATTCTGGCAAAATCTGCGGGGGAGACAATCTTATGATAGCTGGCGTAGATAAACGTGATCCCCAGTATCCAGCGTGCCCCCAGTTCAAGCCAGCTATTTTCCTGTACTGTTTTCAAGGTCCTATTCAACCGGATATCCCTCCTCTTCCCAGCCCGGATAGCCGTCGATCAGGACCTTGATTCTTTCGTATCCCACCTGCAAGAGGTACTGCGCCAGTAGGTGGCTGTCCTTGCATCTTCTCCCGGAGCAATAGATAACCACCGGGGTGTCGGTCGGATATTGGTCCATAAACTCGTCAATCAATATGTCGAATTGACCGACGGGCAGAGACACTGCCCCTTTGATATGCCCCTCTTCATAAACCTCTCGAGGCCGGGCATCCACAAAGAGGACTTCTCCCCTATAAAAAATCTCCTTTGCCAGGTCGACATTGTCGATTAGACTCTCGGGCCCGAGTGCATCATCTTCGTATGCCGGCGAAACTACCCCCTGTAATGTGTCCCATTCACCAAACAGCGGCACACCCGCGGCGGAGAAATAATTGACGATCAGGGCAATGACAACAGCAAGTCCGAAAAGGATGAAGACTCCCCTGACAACTCCTTCAACAGAGGCTACAGGCCAGGGAAGCCGGTAGTGGAGCCCGGGGGGCACTGCAATGTCGATTGGTTTGCCGAATCGTTTTTCTATGGCCACCTGGTCCCACTTCACGTAGTAGATGCCCGACGCAAAATAAATACCCACCAGAGGCAAGACGCCGAGCTTTTTGACCCAGGGCGGAAATCTGCCAGTGCCCCACGGAAACCTGTGCTCGTGCATGATCTCCAATAGTCCTCCCGCACGCAATGCCCTCAAGGCTCCCATAAAGATTTCAAGTCCGGTCCAGGCAATGAGGATCACAATGATCACCGCGGCCACCTTGTCCGTGTTCACCAGCCCCACTTGATACCCGATCAGCCCGATGACCACGATCATCGAGCTGTACATATCCATTTTGGAATGATAGCCATCAGCGATCAGGCTGGGAGAATTGGTCTTATTCCTCACGTAGATTTTGTAACGGGCCATAAAATAGCTGGTGACTATGGTCAGCAAAGCCCCAAGGCTCACAGTGGGTACCTGGGCAAGCTCCCTTTCCGCTCCCCTTACTACCTCCTGGAAGATTTCATACCCAATGTAGAGGATAAAGAAAGAAACAATAATTGACACGAAGTTCTCAATCCTGCTGATTCCCCTTGAGCGTTTTAGGTCCTCCCGCCTGGTCATGAAAAGCCCTGTCAGAACGATACCCGATACAAATATGTCCGAGAATGAATGCCAGGCACTCGCTTTTAAGGCAAGGCTCCCGGACAGCCACGCAAGGGCGAACTTCAATGCAATTAGCAAGAAATTGGCAGCAATTGTTATTATAAGCGCCTTTTCTCTCCTATTCATGTACACCTGACAGGCCTCCTTCTTAGCCTTTTTCCAACATAGATTCTATGACTTCATCATAGATAACCAGGTTTGCCTTTTTCAATAAGTCATCTTCCATCTTTCGGGTCATCTCCTCGTGCTTCTTGGCGGAAAGCTCGGCCTTGATTCGCTCGCTGGCCTCCTCGAAAGAGAAGGGGCGAGGTCCTTTGCGCTCTCTCACCTTGACGATGTAATGGCTGCCATGAAAATAGAAGGGAGAACTGATCTCTCCTTCAGAAAGGCCCAAGACATTTTCGTGGAAGGCATGAGAGGTGATCTCCTGAAGAAGATTGCCGCTTTCAGAGATCCATGCATCTATTTCTCCGCCCTTTCTTGCCGTTTCGATGTCCTCCGAGTATTCTCGGGCTACCTTTTCAAAAGATTCCCCCCTTTTCAGGAGGCCTGGCTTCAGTTTCTCATAGGCCTCTTTCACCTTCTTTTCAGCACGCTTTTTTTCATCTTCTGTCTGACCGCCTCTGATACGTATATAGCTTATTTTTGCGCGCGGAGGCTCTACAAGCTCCTCTTTATGTTTTTCATAATAGACTCTGATCTCTTCATCGGTTACCTCGACCTTGTCGTCCACCTCCTCCTGGTGCAGAATCTGCTTCAGGATAGTATCCCGTATGTGTTTGAACTCCTCCCTGTTCTTGGTATCGAGCATCTGGTCATAGGTATCCTCAAGCACGAGCAACCTTTCGATCATCCTATCCACAAGTTTCTTGCGTGCCTCGAAACTCCTGTACTTCAACTGCTCATTGGGCGGGAGTTCCTGCAATTCCTGGTAGAAATCTCCAGCGGTGAACCTCTTCCCATGAACAGTAAAAAGGGTTCTGTTCCGATTTTGCTTGAACCATTTCTCCTCTTTCTCTTTGAGGAGGTCCTCTCTGACCCTATCCGTGACATCTGAAAACGAATTTCCGAAAGCACGATACCTGCCCCTGTTCTCTTCGTAAAAGACTCTCATTTCCGTATCAGTGGGTTCAGGAACCTGGAGCAGGCGGTAGTGACGGGTTATGACCGCATTTCTTTTGAGCTCTTCCAGGTAGCTTTTGAAATATGCCTCCTCTTTCTTTGACTGGAGGATGGCGCGGATCTCTCCTTTTACTTCCATGAGAGAGGCCCCCTCAAACTGCTCCCGGTTTTCATCGTAATAATTCTTAATTTCGAACTCGGAGACCCTGATCTTCTCTTTGTGTGCGCGAGAGTGAAGTTCATTGATATTTATTTCTTCTGATATGTGCTTCATGACATGTCTAATATTCTCGCGCTTATCCAGCCTTTTCTCCCTGATTTTTTGCTTTACTATGGAATCGAGGGCCAGGCTTTTTGCAACCATCACGTGGAAAGTTTTTCGTGGCACCTT
>JAFDIC010000050.1 GCA_019308525.1 Deltaproteobacteria bacterium | reverse complement strand
TAGTTCAACAGTTTTCTCGCTACACGCGAGGTGATAACAAAATCACTTGCTCGTAATTGTTTTTCTTGATATTTGCCAGATTGTAATTATAATTCCACCAGGATAACCATTTCCCACCTGATAGCTTGATTTTCACTTAGTTTGGATGCGGTGCTTGAGCGATAGCTGGAGCGGATGAGATGGCCGAAAACACCCCGGATCATGGTGCGCTGGGAAAAGCAGGATATGCTGCGCTCATTGAACGGTACGAACTCAATGTTATACCGAACTGGCACACCTCTTTGGTGGCGACTGGAGGAATGCACCGGGTCACCTCAAGAGAAGGCGTGGTTGAGGAGATTTATCCTTCTAAGTACTGGCCCGGTGATACATTGGGGGACCACCTCGAATTCGCTCTCAAGTACGACGGCATAAACCTCGGCATCCTCGCTAGCCTGTTTCAGAAACTCGGAGAGAAAGACGTTCTGGAGTATGTCTAGTCCAAGCCTACAGGGAAGTACGCCCGACGGCTATGGTTTCTGTACGAGTTTCTCACGGGCAGACGACTTCTGCTCGAGGATTTGCACCGGGGCAACTATGTCAACCTGCTTGACCCTGAGCGATATTACACCGTGGCCCATGCCCGCCGCGTCCGCCGCCAGCGGATCAACGACAACCTGCTGGGAGAAAGTCGCTTTTGTCCAATAGTGCGCCGTACTGATACCCTCAGACATTCCGAAGAAGCCGACCTCCCCGAACGTTGCAGGAAGGTTGTCTCCGGTTACCCCTTGGACTTGTTGAAACGAGCCGTGAGTTATCTCTACATCAAGGAGACTAGATCAATCCTTTGAGATCGAGCACATCAAGCCGAGCTCGACGAGAACCGAGCGCTTCGTGTCTTTGCTCCGCCTGGCGGAGATGCAGGACTTCTGTGAAAAAGATCGGTTGATCGACTTGCAAAATCCCATAGTCGATCCTCGCTTTCGCGACGCAGATTATCGAACGAGCCAAGACTACGTCGGTGAAACGGTTGCCTGGCAAAAGGAGAAGATTCACTTCGTCTGTCCGAAACCCGAGGATCTGCCAGATCTGATGGAAGGCCTGATTGCCGCTAACAAGCGCATGAATGAAAGCGGCGTGTCCGCCGTTATCCATGCCGCAGTGGTGTCGTACGGATTTGTTTTTCTACACCCCTTCGAGGACGGCAACGGTCGGATCCATCGCTTTCTGATCCACAATATCCTCGCTCGCCGTGGTTTTACTCCCGAAGGGATCATGTTCCCCGTATCGGCGGCAATGCTGAGGAATCTTGCCGACTATGACGCCTCCTTTGAGGCCTTCTCTCGTCCTCTCATGGCCTTTGTGGAATATACGCTTGATGAAAATGGCCGCATGATCGTAGACAACGACACGGCCCTTTGGTACAGGTATATTGACATGACCCCCCAGGCGGAGGCTCTTTTCCGTTTCGTCGAACAGGCTATCGACACGGAACTTGCCAGGGGGCTTGCTTTCCTGGCCAACTATGACCGAACCAAGAAAGCTATCCAGGAGATCGTGGACATGCCCGATCGTAAAATCGACCTGTTCATCAGGTTCTGCCTCCAAAACAACGGCCGGCTTTCAGCGAGGAAGCGAGCCAATCATTTCGACTTTCTTTCGGATGAAGAAGTCACCCGGATGGAGGAAGGCGTTCGGTCTTCTTATGGGACCAATACCCCGGAAGTCTGATAATCACGCAAATGCTCTCATGGATCTTAACAGATCCCGACTGAGCCTTCGGACCTTCACCATGTTGCCCGACACGGAGGGCTGTGGTCCCCATAAGAGGCTACATCAAAGAGCAAACCACGGATACACGCCCACCCCGGAGCGATTGAATGACCGGTCCTCGACGTAGATGAAGGCGAAGGCGCCGGTTTCATTGCCGGATACCTCTCGCCAGCAGGTAAGGGCGTCAAAGGAGTCGGAGGCTATGGTCTGGCCCGACTTCGTTTCCACGAGAATCAGCCCTAGCCCCAGCTCGATAATGATATCCACTTCGTGGCCGGAGGCGGTGCGCCAGAAGTGGAGGCTCGGCTGTTCGCCCCGGTGCATGGAGTTCTTGTAGAGTCCGGAGACCAGGAAACTCCCGAAGACTGCTCCGCGCTCGGCCCAGTGGAAAAGTTCATCCGGCGAGCGACCGGCATATGCTCTGGAGCAGGAGGAAGTTTTGCGGGCCACCGAAAATGAACCGGGCAGCCTGCTGGTAGTCGCATCAACTTCAACCCAGTGTGACGCCAGGTTCGAAGTCTCCAGCAATTACAAGTTATACATAGGGACATAAATTCTTGCGCATAGGGGTAGTGTGGGGATGGTGGATCCCACTGAGTTTGGGTCAAGCATGCGCAGTTATTTATGACCGTGTGTATAATTGGAGTCCATTACAGGGATTCGGCGACCAGTTCCGTGAGGTCCTTTACCGGGAGAGCAATTTTCTGCTTCCTCGCCCTGGTGGCTATGGTCCGCAGGCACTGCTGGCAGGCGGATACCACCATGTCCGCGCCCGTGGACTGTATTTCATCGATCTTCATCTGGGCGACCGCTGCGGTGAGTTCCGGGTTGACCATCTCCACGTTCCCCCCTCCACCGCAACACATGGAAAGCTGACGATTGTGGGGCAATTCAACGAGCGTCAGGCCGGGGATGGCCTTAAGCACGTTCCTGGGTTCATCAAAGACTCCCGTGTTGCGGCCCAGGTCACAGGGATCATGGTACGTCACCGTGATAGTGTTTTTCTCCTTGAGCTTGAGTCGGCCCTCTTTGATCAGTTGATCGATGAACTGGCTGGAGTGATAGAGTTTCACATCGTTCACTTCGTAAAGGTGCTTCCAGGTGTGGTAGCAGGAAGGGCAGGTGAACACGACCGTGTTGGCTCCCACCTCTTTCACCTTCTCCACGTTGTGTTCTTTCAACTCGCGCATCTCAGCAGGCATCCCCGCCCCAATGAGGGGAAACCCGCAGCACCATTCTTCCCCTCCAAGAATGGAGAAATCCACCCCTGCCTCTTGCATTATGCGGGACATGTTCACGGGTATGCTCTGGGCCATGGGGAAAAAAGAGGCTACGCAACCCACGAAGAAGATCACTTCCGCACGGGCCTTTTCAAAGGCCCGCTCCGGCAGGTCTTTTATCAGGTCCTGCCACTCCCCCCGTTCCTCGTTGTCGTCATCGGTGATGTTGTGTTCTTCTCTCAGGAAGGCAGCGACCCGATCCGCAATCTTGGGATACAACCCCTCGCCGACCTGGCATTCCCGATCGCGGAATATCAACTCCTTTGTCTCCACTGAAGACAGGCACACCTGCTTGCATGCACCACAACCCAGGCAGGAAAAAATGGACTTCTCCGTATCATGGCTCATCTCCAGCCTGCCTTCGATAACCGCCCGGGTTATGGCGTTCCTCCCCCTGGGCGAAGCGGGCTCCTTCTTCTCAACCAGGTAGACAGGGCAACTGGGCAAGCAAAATCCGCACTTGTTGCACTTGACTACTTCATCGTAAGAAAGTTTCTTGAGCTTTGTAATATTCATCTTAGGATCCCTCTCCCTTTACCATGCTCCCAGCTATCTATTCTCCGTAGTTTCCCCGCTGTTGCACACGCTGATATCTACATTCCGTCTATGAATCGCCCCGGACTCATAACACCCTTCGGGTCGAGTGCTTTCTTTATACGCTTCATGAGGACCAGGTCCGAACCGGGCTGTCCCCATACCGGCACTTGCCTCTTCACCTCCGCGGGAGCCTGAAGAAGAACCATGTTTCCGCCCTCCTCCCTGCACCGGGAGAGAAGCCCTTGGAGTACGCCTGCGGCCTTTTCCCGTGAGCCATCACCGTTCAACAGGATATTTACCGTGGAAACACCGCTCCCGGTGTGCACCTGAAAAGCCCCTTCCAGGCCCTTTTCAGCCATGCTGGCTTCAGCGAATTGAATTAACTCTTTCCAGCAGGATATGGGATAGTTCAGCCGCGCTGACACCAGGCCTTCGGCCTTGTTGGAAAGAGAAGGGAGCATTTCACTCACCGCGAGCCAGAACAGGGAATGCCGATCCCCTGTGACGACAACCTCCCCAACCCGGTTTGCCTGCTTTGCCATTTCCTTGGTTTCCCTTTCCATCCGCTCAACCGCCTCTGAAAATGCCTCGAGGGCCACGGCAACTACGTATGGTCCTGGCTTGAAACCCTCCAGATCACCCAGGCTCAGGGAGTCAAAGGCCCTCTCATTCATCATTTCCACCGCCGCGGGCAGGAGGTTCGTCTCATATATGAGGCTGCAAAGTGTAGAGGCATCGGCAAAGTTCCCAAAGGAAAAGATCAATGTCTCCATTCTCTCTGGAAGAGGCAGTACCCGCAATGTCATTTCGCAGAGGATGCCCAGGGTGCCGGTCGAGCCGATCATCAACTTGCTGATATCGTATCCTGAGACATTTTTTACCGTCTTGCCGCCGGTCCCGATTATGTCTCCATTGGGCGCCACAAACCGGGTGCCCAGGATGAGGTCGCGGGGCAGATTGTAAAGGAGCCTTCTCGGCCCGCTGGAGTTACACGCAATGATGCCTCCGATGGTGGCCCGGCGGCCGAACGGCGCATCTATGGGCAGGAAGCAACCACTGTGGGAGCGATCCGAACAGATCATTTCCCCGGATTCAACGCTCAGGTCATGCAAGGGTAAGTAGCAGCGATCGTCTTCCGTTGCCAGCCTCGCCTGGATGTCCAGCAGCTTTACCCCTGCCTCCACAGTGATGGTCAGGTTGGACACGTCCACATCTTTCATGTGGCTCAGTCGGGCCATAGATACTACGATATCCAGCTTCTCAGGCGGGTTCCCCTGGCCCATCTTTGATCCGCTGCCCCAGGGTACGATCGCCAGGCCCTTCTCGTTCGCATACCTTACAACATCCGACACCTGTTGAATATCCTTGGGGAACACAACGCCCCAGGGCACCGACTGATCGACAGAGTACTGGGACACCTGGTCTTCACCGGTTTTGACATGGGCCTCGCCGACTATCCCGGCAAGATCGGCTGCCATCTTGTGGACATCTGACATCTATCCGCTCCTTTGTCTATCTTTGGCAGGAGTTACTGCTCTGTTCAAAGCACCTGCCAGGCTGCTGGGTTGCTATCCGGCCCCCCCAGGCAACGGGATACCCTGCCACAGGGGTTCCATTGGGCCCCACAGGCATCAGGGCTTGCCAGCCACCCCTGGCGATGGAATCATTTTCCCTGGATTGAGTATCCCTGCCGGGTCAATGGCGTTCTTTATCTTCCGCTCGAACTCAAGATCCTGTTCGCTGAAGATAAACCTTGTTTCCCTCAGCTTCTCCAGCCCGACGCCATGTTCACCGCTGATGGTGCCACCTGCATCGGCACATATTCTCAGGATCTCGGTCCCCAGTTTCTTGACCCTCTCTAGCTGGTCCGGGTCCCTTTCGTCGAACATGATCAGGGGATGAAGGTTCCCGTCCCCTGCATGGAATACGTTTCCGATGGGAAGGTCATACTTCTTGCCCGCCTCCATGACCCTGGCAAGCACCTCCGGTAGCTTCGTCCTGGGCACCGTGCCGTCACAACACAGGTAGCTGGGCATGAGCTGACCTATGGATCCGAAGGCCCCTTTTCGGCCTGCCCATAGCAGATCCCGTTCGGCTGCGTCCCGGGCCAGATTGACTTCCCTTACCCTGTTTCGCCTGCAAATCTCCATGATGAGGTCAGCCTTTTTGTCCATCCCGTCCGGCATACCGTCCAACTCTATGATCAGTACGCACGCTGCGTCCAGCGGGTATCCAACCTTGATGGTCTGCTCGACCGCCCTCATTACAATGTTGTCCATCATCTCCAGGGTTGCGGGAATTATTCCTTCTGCAATGATTTCACTTACCGTGTTGGCGCCGTCTTCAATGGTTTCAAATATTGCGAGCATGGTCTTGACCGCTTCGGGGGCCCGGATCAACTTGAGGGTCATCTTGGTGGCCAACCCGAGGGTCCCTTCGCTACCTACAAAGAGACCCAGCAAGTCATAACCGGGGTTGTCCTGTGACTTTCCTCCCGTCTCAATGACAGTCCCGTCATATAGTACGATCTCGGCACCGATCACGTGATTCGTGGTGGTGCCGTACTTGAGACAATGGGGTCCTCCCGCATTCTCACCGAAATTTCCACCAATGGTCGACACCTTCTGGCTGGCAGGGTCCGGGGCATACACGAACCCCCCCTTGAGCACCTCGTTTTGAAGATCAAGGGTAATGATGCCGGGCTCCACCGTTACCGTGCGGTTGGGAATATCCACTTCCAGGATGCGGTTCATACGTGAAAAGTGAATAACAATACCCCCTTTTACGGGAATCGTGCCTCCCGTAAGATTGGTGCCTGAGCCACGCCCCAGTATGGGAATCTCTTCCTTGTAAGCCAGGGCCATAATCTTTGAGACTTCTTCCGTGGAGGCCGGCAAGACCACTACGTCAGGTCGTGCCCGGTCCAGGGAGGCGTCATAACTGTATAGTTCAAGGTCCATGTCAGAAGATAAGACGTTTTCCTGGCCGACTATCTCGCCGAGCCTCTTTACGAGGTCTTGCCTGTTCATTAATCTGTTCCTCCCTTGGGAACTGCATCCAACAGTATCATGTTATGGCAAGATGCCACCTCTCCCCGAATGGATCGCCCCGAGAAGGGCCTTTTGACAACGCCAATCGAGGGTTCTACACAATTCCCACCAAGTTCTTGAACTTCATATCCGGGTTCAGCTCCTTGAGCGCCAAGAGAATCCTCTTCAAGGTTTCATTCTTGACCTTACAGAAAAGGTAAACTCTTTCACGGCCCACGCGAAATCGGATGAGCCCGATTCCCACCCCCGGGACCTCCACCAGGGTGATATCCCCGGCCCTGGCCCTGATGGTCCTCCTCGGGCTTATCAAGAGAACCTCTCCTTTCTCTCCGTGCTCCAGCCTGTAGCATATCGCAAGAAAAAAGTACCATCCTAACACCAGGAGAAACCCGATGACAAACAACTGGAAAGCGGCATCCCACCCCTGTTCTTTGAAAGACAGAATTTATGAGGCTGAAGCATATCAGGCTCCACGCGATCAAGAGCCCGTAGAATAGGGCAACTATCAGGGGAGGAGCACTGTATACCTGTCTCCCTGTCTTTGCCTCCCTGCGCTTCGCCATAGTTACGACTTCGCTGGATTAGGACTGGCCCGCAACCAAGTCATGACAATCCAAACCGATGATACCCAGTTTTGTGACCGGTATACCTCACCTAATGCCCGTAGACCGCCCTGGGGAGCCAGATACACAGCCAGGGAAACGCTATGGTCAAAAAAAGCCCGACCGCCTGCAAGGCCATGAAGGGCACGGAGGACTTGAATATGGTCCCCATGGTGACACTGGGTGGAGCAACGCTTTTCAAGTAATAAAGAGCGTATCCAAAGGGTGGACTGAGAAAGGACATCTGCATGTTCACCATGTAGACGACACCGAACCACAGTTGTACGTCCGCAGGGTTTACGCCGGGCATGCCCCAGAGTCCCCCCCAGGACATGGAAACCATCATCGGCACGAAAATCGGGACTGCAAGCAGCAGGATACCGACCCAGTCCAGGAACATTCCAAGGATGATGAGCAGGACGTTAGTGATCAGGAGGATACCGTAAGGGCCCAACCCGGTGCCCATCATGGTCTTCACCACGAACTCCTGGCCACCGTTGAGGATGTAAAACCCGACGAATATACTTGCTCCGAACATTATCCAGAGCACCATGGTGGATGCCCTGAGGGTGGTAAGGGCGGCCTGCCTGATATTCTGTATGGTAAGCTTGCGGGCAAGGGCGCAAACTACAAGGGCACCGAAGGTCCCGATGCCGGCTGCCTCCACCGGCGTAGCCACCCCTGTGAAGATAACGCCCAGGACCAGGATGATCAGGAGGATGGGAGCGATGATGCCCTGCAACAGGCGCAGCTTTTCCCGAAAGGTTATCCTCTCCTCCTTGGGCAATGCCGGCCCAAGTTGGGGGTTAACATAGCATCGAATCGTGATGTAGATGACATACATTCCTGAAAGGGCAAGCCCCGGCAGCACGGCGCCCAGGAAAAGCTCACCCACGGATTGTTGGGCGATTACTGCAAAGAGGATAGCCAGGATAGAGGGGGGAATAAGGATTCCCAGGGTTCCTCCCGCCAGGATGGAACCGCAGGCCAGGTTTTGATCGTATCCCCTCTTCAGCATGGCTGGAAGGGCGATGATTCCCATGGTCACCTCGGATGCCCCGATCACTCCGACCATCGCCGCCATGATCGTAGATGCAACCACCGCTGCACTTGCCAGCCCTCCCCTCAATCCTCCCATGATCTTGTAGATCACGTCGAAGAGCTCCTCGATCATCCCCGCCCGTTCCAGGACATTAGCCATGAAAATGAAAAGCGGAATGGCCGATAGCTGGTAGTCGGTCATAAAGGGGAAGATGCGCGAGGGGAGCATGTTGACCATCTGCAAGTTACCGCAAAGAAAGATGAAGACCACTCCCAGTCCCCCGGTAACAAACGCCAGGGGTAACCCGAGTAAGAGAAAGAAAATCAAAGACCCGAACATCAAGTACGTAAGTGCTTCTATGCCAATATCAAGACCCATCTCTTATACCCTTTTCCCAACCAATATGATTATGTCTTTCACCAGTTTTGAGAAACCTTGCAAGGTTATCAACAGGGCGCCGAGCGGAATAGTTATCTTCACCGGCCAGTAGTGGATAGCCCATTCGGTAAAGGAGACCTCCCACACACGCAACGCATCCTTCAGAAAGATCCAGCCCGTAACAAGTATGGCTACAGTGAAGAGGAAGAATAGAGAAGAGGCAAAGATATCCACCACGGCCTTGATGCGGTCAGGGAAGAGCTTGTGAACAATGTCCACGTACACATGGCCCCTTTCCCGCTCCGTGTACCCTGCCGCCAGCATGTACTGCATACCGAACATGAGGAACATGCCCTCATGGGCCCAGTTTGTAGGGGAATTGAAAATATACCTGGCGATAACCTCGTAGTAGTAAACGAAGACCGCGATGATCGACCAGTAGCAAACGAACTCCCCCACGAATCCGTTGAGAGAGTCTATCCAGTCCAGCCACGGTGTACGGATCCGGCTGGCTGGATCCACTTCCGTGGTAAATTCCTCTGCATCCGGGATCTCATATTTCTGCACGGGCTCGGCCTTTACCTGCTCCGCCGCGGCAGTCCGGCGAACCATGCCCGGGATCAAGAATGCGTCAATTACAAGGAGAACCGCGATCACGATAGCCAGGATACGGGATACCCACATCCACTTCTTCTGCTTCGCTAGTTGGACTCTTAGTTCCTCCTGGGCGGCTCTCAGGTCCTGTTCGGCCTTTTTCACTTTGGCCTTTGTCTCCTCCGTATCCTCAAGCTTCAATGCTGTCCTTGCACGGTGCAACTCAAATTCGGCTATGCTGATATGGTTTTTGGCCCCGGAGACTTGATTCAGGGCCTCCTTTACCTCAACATTTGTCAGCAAGACAGCAATGATCAAGGGAAAGTAGACAAGGGCGCCCTTGTTCTTGAGGTACAACCGGTGCACCCCTGCAAATCCACTCATGAACCAGAACATGTAGGCGATCCCGAGGGAAATCTTCCCTTCCATTCTCACTCCCCGTTGTCTATGAATGATGAACATCGAGCACAGGGGGACGAGTATCAGGCCAGCCCAATAGATCCAGTGGGGCAAGATAAAAGTAAGATCCGGCATTTTCCCATTCCTAGTCTAATTTGTGAGATCGAAAAAACAGGACTTCATCCACTCATCAGCTAGTTGAGGGGCGAAAATTGGGATCGCCGCAAAGGCGATCCCAATTCGTCCCTGGATTCAAGCCTTCAGCAGATCAGACATATTTCAACCTGTATCCCTTAATCATGTCGGGAGTCACATATCCCAGGCTGGGTGACATCATGTACTCGAGTTGGATCTTCAAGGCCTTGGCAGCCGCCTTGTCCTTGTTCGCCCACTTGAACCACAGGGGTACCGCCAGCTTGGTAAATGCAGCCACGTCATCCTCGCTGAGCCTTGTCACCACGCATCCTGCCTCCTTGAATTTAGGCCATGCCTCCTGGTCGGCCTTTTGAATCTTGGCATGGTGCATGTCAGAGTACACATGTACCTCCATCTCCACGAACTGTTTCATTTTCTTGGGCAAGGCGTTCCAGGTATTCATCTCCACGGTGAGATCCATCAAGTCCACGGGTTGATAAATGGACATGAAACCGGGGGGTCCCATGCTGATGTATTTTGTTGCCTGGTGGAAACCCAGGGCATAATTGATGGCCGGGCCCACGTAATCAGCCACGTCGATAGTCCCTTTGTCCAGGGCCGGGAAGATCTCGCTGCCGGGGAGAAGCGTCGTCTTGGCGCCTGCGGCGGAGAAAAGTTCCGCCACCATTCCTCCAGGGACTCTCATTTTCCTGCCCTTGAAGTCATCGATGGAGCGAATGGGCACCTTGGAGTGGATGATGTTCGGACCGTGGTGGATGGGGCCCACGTAAAACATCCCGAACCTGGCGAACTCAGAGCGGGCAAGTTCCAGGCCACCCAAGGCATAGTAAAACACGTCCCATTCGTGAGGGTTGCGCATTCCCAGGGGATAGGAACTGAAGAACACCGAGGCCGGCATACGACCCGCCCAGTAGAGGGTGAAGGGATTCATGGCCTGTAGCACACCATTCTTAACCGCATCGAACAACTGCCAGTCACCCACAACGGCCTTGGCGCCAAAAGGCTCAAAGGCCAACTCTCCCCCGGTCTTCTCGATAATACTGTTACACCAGTCTTTGAATATTTCGAGGCCAATACCGCCGGGCCAGGAGGTCTGTATTTTCCACACCGTCGTCTTGCCCTTCGCAGTTCCAATGTTAAACAGGGTCGGCGCTACCGCCGCCCCCACTCCCACTGCCGCAGCCTTCTTTAGAAATTTGCGGCGATCTTTTTTCGTACCCCCTTGCGTCTTTCCAACCTCTTTAGCTTTTTCTTTTCTCATGGTAGATCCCCCCATAAAAATTGATTAAGTGGGTTGTCAATCAGGGTCACTTACCAAAGCACCTATAGCTCCAGTATCTTTCACCTCCTTTCGTTCAACTATGTCACCTCCCCATTGCACCACAGGGACTTGACGGACCCCTTTCGGCGCTCTCCATGAGAGGCGTACCAAATCCCCGGGTTCTCCGGCAAGCCGCCAATATGAAATGAGGATGAGAGTGTAAATCGAGCACTTCCACAAACATTATCCTTTACCACAGTACCCTGGCAATGACAAATGCGGTCTCCTTCCGATCAATGCGAGAAAAACTCCACACTCCAAGGAGAAGGCACTGCCACGGTGGTCCGAGGGACATTGGTGATTTACCTCTCTCGGAAATCAATGCGCCTTCTCGGAACATTTTCTTCGGCTCGAGGCTCAACCCTCCGGAGCGTTTCACCGCGCACGGTGAAAACCATTCTCAATGGTGGAACTGCCGCGTCCCTGGACCGCATGGTCAGTCTGAACAAAGATCCGCAATTTCCCTATTCCAAAAGCAAGGACATTTTCAAAGAGCAATGAGCCAGGGAATTTCCCAAGAAATCCCCCACCACAATAATGCCACGCCTGGTTGTTCACCCATGGCAGACATGAATTCCGGGATTCTGCTTGTAGTGGTTCGGCCATGGAAGATATCGCCTCGTACGGGGGGTACACCGGTTCTTAGTGCTTTCTAACCACCTTTACAGACTATGGAAAATGCGCCTGTTCCAGAATGTGGAAGCATGTTCCACTTTTGGCGTCCACAAATATCACTTTCTAGTAATACAGCCCTTGCGTACTTGTCAACCAAAAAATCCCGGAACCTGCTTTGGAACCGGGACGTACATTCATAATTAAATAAGTCGATTCTGAGTTCTGTCCATAAAGGACATATTTGGAGTTTCCCATGCCACGAACTGCAAGACTTGACGCACCGGGTGTCCTTCACCACATAATCATCCGCGGCATCGACGGTACCATGATCTTCCGCGACAACAATGACTCCAATGACATGTCAGAGCGCCTTGCGGAATTATTGCCCGAGACCAACACTTCCTGCTATGCGTGGGCCTTTCTTCCCAACCATGCGCATTTCCCTGGATCTCTACCCGATCGACAAAGAAGATCTCTATTCACGGAGCAGGCAAAAGTTAAGATCTGAGGCAAGGAGTGTTTTCTGTTACTGGGCGGTGCAGGAACTCGGATTCAGCGGCACACGGATAGTCACGCTCTTGACCAATGAGTCAATCCGGTGTTGCCCATGTGATAAGGAGGGGAGAGGGCATCGTCAAAAAGAAAAAGCTCAAGATGCTGGGGCATAATTACTGAATTATGAATCAACGTCCCCGGGTTAGGAGTTTTTGGCCGGGGTATATGTACTGGCCTTCTGAGAGGTTGTTCAGCCGAAGTAACTCTTCCACGGTCATATTGTGCTTCCTGGCAATCCTGTAGAGGGTGTCACCAGGCTTCACTACGTAATGGGCCCCTGCTTTGACCCCTGCTTTTTTCTCCGCCGCGGCCCCTTGAGGGCTTCCGCCCCTGGCGACGCTGGCCGCTGCCGCCGCCTTCTCTTCGGCCATGGCCTTCTGCATGCTGTATACCTGTTCGCCGAGCTTTTTCAACGTCGCCTCGAGGGACTTCTCTCTGCTCTCAACTCCCGATAACAGGCCATTGATATCATCCAGCCTTTTGTCAATCTCTGCCAGTTTTTTCCGGTTGTTCCTCTCAATCAAGGTAAGTCTGCCCTCAAGCCTCTTGACGGAAGATCGAATTTCTTCCAATTCCTGTGCTGGAGGCTCCTTACTGCATGCAGCCAAAGCCATGACCATCGAGAAGATGAGCAGGGCCGCCAGCCCTCTCAATACTCGCAGTCTTTCCGTTCTTGAAGAAAAACCCCGAAAAAGGGACCCACGTATACTGTCATTCGAAGAAGCACCCATAGTATTATCTCCCGACGATAGATTCTTCCTGGGGATTCTAACCAGCAAATTCCTGTTTGTAAAGGGGCACGAGCTCAATTTGCGCCCTATTTCAGGGGATAAATCTCTCTATTTTGGCCTTCTCTTTCAGGCTCGCTACAAGTTGGTCCACACCTTTCTGGACCTTTCGGGATTTCAGGTATTCCCGTAGCTTCTCCTTTACTTCCTCAAAGCTCACGATCTTCTCGGGCTTTCTCTCCGTCACCTTGATAATGTGGAATCCAAACCTGGTCTCTACTATCCCGCTCACCTCCCCCGGCTTCATGGCGAAGGAGGCATCTTCGAACGGTTTTACCATCTGCCCCCTCTTGAAATAGCCCAGGTCCCCACCCTTGGTCCGACTGGGGCCCTCGGAAACTTCTCGGGCTACCTGTGCGAAGTCCTCTCCCTTGCTGAGCCTTTCCCTGGCCTTTTCTATCTTCTTTCTGGCTTCAGCCTTCTTTGCCTCGTCCATTCCGGGACCAACCTTGACCAGTATATGGCTCGCCCTCACCTTCTCAGGCTCCTTGAACATCTGTGGATTCTTATCAAAGAATGCTCTGGCCTCCTCTTCCGAGACCACTATTTTGTCGAATCTTTCAGATATGAGCCGCTGTATGGATAGCCCCTTTCTGATCTGGAAGCCTACCTCTTCCTCAGTAAGGTTCACCCTCTTCAGGACCCCCTTGAAGACCTCTTCACTGGGGTATCGCTTCTTGATCTTGGCCAGTTGCTCTTCCACGGCCTTATCCTCGATACGGATTCCAGCCCTTTGACTCTCCTGAAAGAGCAACTCCCTGTCGATAATCCCCTCGATGATCTTCTTCTTGAGTGCCCGCATTTCTGATTCTTTCAAGAACTTGATGCTATCGCCATACTTCTCCCTGAAGATCCCCATCTCCCTGTTGAATTCATCCACGCCGATCACAGCATCATTTACGACCGCTACCTTCCTCTCTCCCTTACCCTCTGCCTCGCCACGGGCTGAGAATGCCAGAAAGAGCAATAGCAGGCATATCCAGACCCCAATACCACGCATTATCACCATATCCTAGGCTCCTTTTCTCTAAACCTTTTACCCGGGAAGCGGCTTCCTCGCTTCTATCCCCTTAGCGGCATGATACTGTTTCAACTACCGCCTTTCGTGCAAACCAGCAAGGATACATCTGAGCCCTTTGCAAAACCTTTTCAGGGAACGGCAACATGGTTGACTCCTTGCAGAACTTGATGGAGCCGCCCATTTCTTCAAAGGTCTCATCCTGAATCCCTGCCCTCCTCTCCTCAAGGGCCAAGGCTGCCTTGCAGCCCCTGATGATGAAAAGAGACAAGCCAGTTCAGGAGTTCAGGAACTACGAACCTCCTTTTTCCAGGCTCATTCTCATGAGGACCCGTCGCTGAA
>JAFDIC010000494.1 GCA_019308525.1 Deltaproteobacteria bacterium | reverse complement strand
TGATATGAACAGCAAGCTTTCGCGGCTTACCTACGAGGATACGTGCAGGGAGCACAATTATCTCGTTGGCCCGGGGGCCATGATCGAGCAGTTCCCTCACGCCCCCGAGGCGGTTTCCAATACCCTTGAGGTGGCGGAGGCCTGTCTATCGGAGTGGGACTTTTCCCGGATCATATTTCCCACCTTTGAGGGAATGGATGATAGAAGAGCCTTTGAGCGGCTTTATCGGCAAACCACGGAGGGATGCAGGAGGCGGTATGGTGAGATAACCCGCGAGATCCAGGAAAGGGTGGAGCACGAGATGAAGATTATCCGGGAGAAAAACTTCGCCCACTATTTCCTGGTAGTTGCCGATATTACCAGGAGGGCGAACCATTCCTGCGGTAGGGGCAGTGCGGCGGCCTCCATCGTTTCCTATGCCCTGGGGATAACCCATGTGGATCCCATAAGGCATAACCTGTTCTTTGAGCGGTTCTTGAATCCCGGCAGGAAGGATCCCCCGGATATTGACGTGGATTTTGCATGGGATGAAAGGGACCGGATCATCGACTATGTATTTGCCAAGTATGGGGCTGCCAGAACCGCCATGGTGGCGAATCACAATACCTACGGCGCCCGATCAGCTATCAGGGAGGTTGCAAAGGTCTTCGGGCTGACACCAGGGGAAATCGATCGCGTGACGAGTAAGATCGGTTTTGGATGGCGCCTTAAAAAGGTCTGGAGGGAGCTGGAAGAACATCCAAGGATGAGGGGGATAGAGTTCAAGGGGCCCTGGGAGGAGATCCTTTGCGCCGCCGCCCATCTTGAGGATCACCTGAATCACCTCTCTGTTCACTGCGGAGGGGTTGTCGTAGTGCCCGATGAAATCCGCAGGTATTGTCCCGTGGAGATATCTGCAAGCGGTGTACAGGTCCTCCAGTGGGAGAAGGACTCGGTCGAAGATGGGGGGCTGGTCAAGATAGACTTGTTGGGGAACAGGAGCCTGGCAGTCATTCGGGATGCCTTGGAACTGGTAGAAAAAAATTATGGGCGGCGGATCGATTACGGAGAGTGGAATCCGGTCAATGACCCCAGGACAATCGAGATCTTTTACAGGGGAGATACCATGGGGGTTTTTTACTTCGAGAGCCCGGCCACAAGGCAGGTGCTAAAGAAGCTTCAATCCGTGTTTACCCTTGAGGAATATCTACGACAGGACCACTTTCACTTGAACGTGGTAGTCACCTCCATTATAAGACCCGCATCCAATGATAATATCCATACCTGGATCTCACGGCTGAAGGGACAATCCTGGGATTACCCCCACCCCCTCTTGGAGTCCGTCCTGAAAGAGACCCTGGGAGTTATGGTCTTCCAGGAGCAATTGAGCCAGGCCGCAATTCACTTGGCAGGATTCGATCCGGCAGAGGCAGACACCCTCAGGAAGGTGATCAGCAAAAAGGACCGGGAGAAGAGGCTTCGGGATTTCTATTCCCGGTTTGCCAGGGGGGCCGGGGAAAGGGGTGGCGCCCCAAAGGTGATAGAGGAGGTATGGGGGATGATCATGGGATTTGATGGCTATAGTTTTTGCAAGCCCCATTCGGCCAGCTATACCCTGGTGGCCTACAAGTCAGCGTACCTGAGGGCCCATTACCCTGCCGAGTTCATGGCCTCGGTCATTTCAAACGGCGGGGGATACTATTCCACCTTCGGCTATCTTTCCGAAGCAAGGCGAATGGGACTCCAGATACTCCCCCCGGATATCAATCGAAGTGAAATCAAGTATACGGGGCGGGACAAACAGATTCGGGTCGGTCTCATGCAATTGAAGGATATGTCCAGGGAGGCCAGGGAGGCGATCATTCATGAAAGGGAAAGACGGGGCCCCTTCAGATCCCTGGAAGAGTTTCTCAGTCGGATGGCATCCCATATCCGTCTCCAGGATGTGAGGGTGCTGATCAAGGCCGGTTGTTTTGACGGGATTGCCTCTGGACTTCCCAGGTCGGCCCTTGTATGGCAGGCCCTGCGTTTTTTTTCCAAGAAAGAGGAGCGAAACACCTTTGACCTATTCTTTGCCTGCCCGGGTAACGAACTCGCCAAGTCCCATTATGCCCCCTACCCCAGGAAATTGATGCTGAGGAATGAGATGGAGACCCTGGGGTTTCTCCTCTCTATCCACCCCCTGGATCAATACAAGGACCGCCTGAGAAGGTTTAGATATGTGAACGCCTCTGAACTTGCATCTTACGTGGGTGAGACGGTAACCACCGTAGGGTGGATGGTTACGGGTAAGACGGTACACACGAAAGAGGGTGATCCCATGAAATTCGTCTCCTTCGAGGATACCACGGGGCTTTATGAGACAGTGTTTTTTCCAAGGGCCTATCATCGGTTCTGTCACATGCTCAACGGATCGCGCCCCTATATTTTGAAAGGGCGGGTTCAGGAGGAATTTGGGGCAATTACCCTTACGGTCCACTGGATAGACTTCTTGGACAGGTACGCGGATAAAGGCAGCCAGGGAAAAGGCGAAGGCAAACCGATCTTCACCCGCATCAACCGTTGTATTCCCTGAGCAGGAGCGCGGCATTATGCCCACCAAAGCCAAAGGACTGTGAGAGGGCTGTTCTAATGGGATAGGAATCCACCCCGGTTACAAAGTTGAGGTCGGCTATGGGTTCTTCAAGATTCTTGCATATATGGGTGGTCTTGTCTCTTATGCTCAAGGCTGCAACCACCGCTTCAATCGCTCCTGAAGCCCCCAATGTATGTCCCAGCAAGGATTTTGTCGAGTTGACGAGGACATCTCTTCCAAAGGTTTCACCTATGACCTTTACCTCGGTTTCGTCATTGAGGACAGTGCCTGTGCCATGGGTATTCAGGTAA
>JAFDIC010000493.1 GCA_019308525.1 Deltaproteobacteria bacterium | reverse complement strand
ATAGCCTGGGCATTGACCGGGTAGGGATTGCCGACACGGTAGGGGTTGCGACACCCTTTGATGTTTATGAACTAACTTCCAAACTAAAGAATTTAGTAAATGCCGAGCTGGAATTCCACGGTCACAACGACTCCGGGTGTGCTATCGCTAATAGTTACGCTGCTCTTATGGCCGGTGTGACTTGCATCGATACCAGCGTATTAGGGATTGGGGAGCGAAATGGAATCACACCCCTTGGTGGTCTCATCGCCCGTCTTTATGCCACCGATCCTGACCTCCTCCGCAATAAGTATGACCTCAAGATGCTCACACGAGTGGACAAATTAGTGGCTGAATTGGTGGGTGTTGACATTCCTTTCAACAACTTCATCACGGGAATCACGGCCTTTACCCACAAGGCCGGCATCCATGCCAAGGCTATCTTGAACGACCCCCAGACGTATGAAATCATTGACCCCAAAGATTTTGGCCTAAGTCGTTATTTGTCGGTTGCCCACCGTCTAACCGGCTGGCATGCCATCAAATGGCGAGCTCAGCAGTTGGGAATTGAAATGAATGAGGAGAAAATCAAACGAGTTACCGGCCATGTCAAGGTGCTTGCTGATGAGAAGCCATTATCGCTAGATGACCTGGATGCTGTTCTCAAACGTTGGGGCAGCAATGGACAAGAATATACAGATAGAGAAGGAAAAGACCTATGAGCGAACAGAAATCATCACGTACGATGGAAGTGTATCCGGAAGAAGGGATGAGATCGAAGATCAAGGGACCGGTCTACATCGATGATACTACCTTGCGCGATGGGGAACAAACCGCGGGTGTTGTTTTTGCTAATGAGGAAAAAATACACATTGCTAAAATGTTGTCCCGGATTGGGGTCCATCAGATTGAAGTTGGCGTTCCAGCGATGGGAGGCGATGAGAAAGATGCCATCAAACAGATCGTGGATCTTGAACTCCCCACCAGTATTCTCGGTTGGAATCGAGCAGTGATCAGTGACATCAAACATTCTCTTGATTGTGGTGTCGATGCTGTGGCTGTCTCTATTTCTGCCTCGGATATCCACATCGAAAACAAGTTGCGCCGCGACCGGCAGTGGGTCCTGGACTCCGTCCGGAGTGCTGTGGAGTTCGCCAAGGATCATCAGCTTTATGTTTCTGTGAATGCGGAGGATTCCTCCCGCACCGATCCAGAATTCCTGATCGAATTTGCCAATGTAGCCAAACAGGCTGGGGCTGATCGGATCCGTTACTGCGATACAGTCGGCATCCTTGATCCTCTGGAAACCTACAAACGAGTGAGAGCTTTAATCGAAGAAGTGGATCTGCCGATTGAAATGCACACACATAACGATTTCGGGATGGCCACAGCCAACGCGATAGCCGGACTTGAGGCTGGCGCGACCTATGTTAATACCACAGTAAATGGATTGGGAGAACGGGCGGGTAATGCCGCTATGGAAGAACTGGTGATGGCGCTTCAATATACTGCAGGAGTCGAGATGGACATCCAGACCTCACTTTTCCGCGATCTTGGGAAATATGTCGCCTTGGCTTCAGGGCGTTTGCTGCCAGCCTGGAAACCGGTTGTGGGAAGTAACCTATTTGTTTACGAATCTGAGGGACGAGCTAGCGGTGTGATCCGCGACCCAACGACGTACGAGATCTTTTTGCCTGGCGAGGTGGGTTTGTCGCGCCGATTCAGTGTAGGAAAATACTCAGGTCCCAGCGTCATTCGCCGCAAGCTTCGGGAGCAGGGGTATCACCCCTCCGAAGCGGAAATCGAGAACCTGGTACCTATCCTCCGTTCCCGCTCCATTGCCTTGAAACGATCTTTGTTTGACAATGAGGTGATTGAAGTTTATTCAATGTTGAAAGAGAGGAGAGATGTATGAGAAAGTCTTCAAACATTAGGTTATTAGATACTACCCTGCGGGACGGAGAACAGGCGGTAGGTGTAATATTTACTCCGCGAGAGAAGAGGTTTATTTCTTCCTTGCTGGCGGCTATCGGCATACCTGCTGTTGAGGTTGGTTTTCCAGCCTTGGGACCTGAGGAAAAAGCTTGTATTCATACTGTTGTGGATGCAGGTATCATGGTCAAGGATGGGAAACCCTTGGAGGTCAGCGCTTTTGCCAGGGCAAGGCGGGAAGATGTTAAGGACGCTGCTGATTGCAATGTGGATAGTGTCATTATTTCCATTTCTACTTCTGATGCTCATATTGAACGCAAGTTTCGAGCCGGACAACCCTGGGTCCTAGAACAAGTGAAAGAGGCCGCAGAGGAAGCAAAGAAACATAACCTTGACTTTACGGTTAGTGCTGAAGATGCTTCTCGAACCGGACTCAGCTTTTTGATTGATTTCTTTTGCCTTGCAGAGAAGCTCGGTGCTGAGAGGGTGCGCTATTGTGACTCCCTGGGGGTTGAGAACCCCTACACTAGTTATAGGCGGATCAAATATATCCGGCAAGCAATAACCCTTCCCGTAGAGGTGCATATGCACAATGATTTTGGGATGGCTACAGCCAATGCCATGGCTGGGATACGGGCCGGGGCAAGTTCTGTGGTCGGTTCAATTGGAGGACTTGGGGAACGGACAGGTAATTCCCCGATAGAAGAGGTAGTGATTGCTTTGAAGCATCTGTACGGAATGGATTTGGGTATTGACACCTCTCTATTCCGGGAAGTGGCTGAATATGTGGCTCATGCGAGCCAGCGAGCTATCCCCATCTGGAAAGCCATTGTTGGTACAAATGTTTTTGCCCATGAGTCCGGGATCCACGCAGATGGCATCCTCAAAAACCCAGATAGTTATGAGGCCTTCAAGCCTGAGGAAGTAGGGTTAGAACGTCAAATCGTGATTGGCA
>JAFDIC010000492.1 GCA_019308525.1 Deltaproteobacteria bacterium | reverse complement strand
ATTTTCAAGACATCCATAACCTCCGTGAGGCGGTGGTATCAAAGCTTCGGGCTTGGGAGCAGCCAAATGAGCAGCTTGCCTCGCTTTGCGCAATTAAATAGTGCGTTATGTATAGACGACGATCTGCACCGTGCGCTCAAAGAGACCGCCGCACGACAAGGGAGAAGCATTGGCAAAATCATCGAGGAAAGTTTGCGGCTTCGCGGCATCAAAACCATGGAAAATGCCCGTCAACTGGTCAAACGCGCCCGGGCGCAAGCGCGGTGCAGTGAGGAAGAGGCCACTCGCCTGGCCATAGAAGAAACACGTGCCCATCGAACGCAATGAAAGGCCGCATCTTTATCATCGACACCAATGTGCTGGTTGCCGCTCTAATCACCGACGAACCCACCAGCCCAACCGCCAGGGTTCTCGATGCCATGCTGAGTGGGAGCCTGTTTTACCTCCTCTCTCTGAAGTTGCTGCGCGAATACCGGAATGTTCTGCTACGACCCAGGCTTTCCCGGCTCCATGGCCTCAACGAAAAGGCCGCAAAGCTCCGTCATCTCCCCGGCAACCTGGGCTGATCTTTTTTGCGACAGCGGGGACCACAGCGCATAGAAGACAATACCACCATCTTTTTCACTGGACCGAATTGAAATCCTTGCGCCTCGAAAAGGTAAAAACTCGCTCGGACAAATGAGGAATTCGATTGGAGTGGATCGGAGTGCTCTGATCAAGGTGTGGCTCTATAAAGGGTCCAGCAGGAAAGAAAGAAACAAGCAGTCTGAAGCTTGCCCCAGCTTCCCCACACCCCCTTGAGGGGGACCCTCCTTGCATTCCCTCCCCTTCCAGGGGGAAGACGAAGGAGGGGGGTCTGCTCACTGCTCCCTCCAGTCCCCCACCCGCATCATGCATCACATTATGGTGATTTCGGAGAAGTACGAGCGGTAAAAACCCCGGTCGCGCGTTAGAAACCGATCCGCTTTCAGGGCGGCATGGGCCCCGATCAGGAAATCAGTGATGATGCGGTCTCGGGTTCCTCCTGCCTTTCTATACTCGGCCCACTTGCTGCCCGCAAGAAATGCAATGTCAGTATCGATAGGTGACAAGGTCGCATTAATGGTGTTAATCGCCCAATCGAGAGTTGCCCTTTCCCCGAATTGGGGGACAAGTTCAGCGTAGACAAGGTCGCAGATCAAGATGGCGCCCTCGTCATAGGCCTGTTTGAGCCGTTCGGTGGACATCTCGACAAAACGGGGGTCGGGAAGAAACACATCCAGCAACACGTTTGTGTCAACAGCGGTGATCATGGTCCCCGCAATTCGGCGATGTAGGCATCGGTTTCCGAAGGTTGTTTCAAAATTCCCCGAACCCTCTCCACAGGGTGCTCATGAAGCGTTCGTTTACGAATCAACAAGCCTTCCTTGGAAGGGACGAATTCAATCTCTACATCACGGTGGAGGCCGAAACGCTTACGTAAATGCTTGGGAATAGTGACCTGTCCCCTTTCAGATATTTTCATACTCTTGACCTCCGAGATTCTGAACTGAAAAATCGTACCGCTTCGGGGGCATCTTGTCAAGATCCTGCAAGGTCCTCATTCCAGGAACCCGACCCTTCGAAGCACCTTGAACCTCTTGTCATTCCTGCGGGCGAGAGCTCTGCATGCCTTGTCAAGAACAAAGACCCGCCCCCTTCACCCCTTCACCCCTTCACCCATTCACCCATTCACCCATTCACCCATTCACCCCTTCACCCCTTCATTCCTTCCCCGTCAAAAATGAAGACCTGACCCCATTACCTCACCTTCTTCCCGTTGACAAACCCAAAGTATATGTTAAAGTATAATTGTAATGCGGCTGTAGCGGTATCGCATCATGCCCTGAAAATGTCGGAGGTATTCCATGGGACAAGTCACCATCTATCTGGATGACGAAACCGAAAAAAAACTCAACGCCATTCTCAAGGGTGCCAAGGTGTCGAAAAGCAATTGGATCGCCGGGTTAATCCGGGAAAAGGCGGAAACTTCCTGGCCTGAAAATATCATTCAGTTGGCCGGAGCGTGGGAAGATCTTCCCACGAAGGATGAACTACGCAAAACCCACTCAAAAGATATTGAGCGGGAGCCCCTCTGATGTACGTCCTGGATACCAACACCCTGATTTACTTTTTCAAAGGCATGGGCAACGTGGCAAAAAACCTGCTCAGCGTACCCCCAAGAGACATCGGACTGCCTGCCGTCGTCGTATTTGAGTTAATGGTGGGAATTGCAAAAGCAACCTCACCGGAAACAAGGGAAGCACAACTCCTCCAATTCATAGATTTGGTGAATGTGCTTCCTTTCGGTCTCCAAGAGGCCCACCATGCCGCCGACATCCGGAGCCGCCTTGAAAGACAGGGGACTCCCATCGGTCCATACGACATTCTTATTGCTGCCACCGCACGTGCGAATCATGGAATTCTGGTGACACATAATGTCAAGGAATTCGATAGGATTGACAATCTGAAAGTCATTGACTGGTACTGACCCGTCATCCGTCACGGCCGTTACACCGCTCTTCGCTGTCCAAGGCATCGAGCCGATTCTTCAGCCTTTGGAACTCTTTTTCCAACTTGGGTCCCCCAAGAATTTCCACCTTAGATTACTTCCATATCAACATACGACATTTTAGCGTGTCATAAATTTCATGTGGGTATCGTCCCGTCATGCCGGCGAAGGCAGGCATCCAGATAGGTTACGCCTCTTTTCTGGATTCCGGGTCCGTCATCCCGGACCCGATCCGGGACCGGAATGACGTTGTTTTGTCTGGTTGCGGCTTCGCTGCATTAGATCATGCCAATGATTACTAAGGCATTCGCTTTCAGATGGACAATACTACCCATTGTG
>JAFDIC010000491.1 GCA_019308525.1 Deltaproteobacteria bacterium | reverse complement strand
CGTTTATTCAAGAATCATCGGGCGGCTTCCATTTCAAATGGAGTTCGAGCGATCAGGTATTGTCCTTTCCCCCGTTGTACCGCTTTGTCTGGGAATCTTTGTTGGCGTCCTGGCAGCCATAATGGGGGTGGGAGGCGGCTTCATCATGGTTCCTATCATGGTATACTTGCTGAGGATGCCGATGCATGTAGTTGTAGGGACAAGCCTGTTCCAGATTCTTTTCACCTGCATAAATGTCACTGTCATGCAAGCCTATTCCAACCGGACAGTAGATTTTGTACTGGCTCTGCTCTTGCTCATAGGTTCAACAGTAGGAGCGCAAGTGGGGGCTCGGTGGAGTGTAAAGTTAAGGAGAGATCAACTCAAGATTCTACTGGCCTCCATTGTTCTCATCGTGATGTTCAAGATGCTTGTAGGTCTCATCTGGCCTCCAGAAATCCTTCTGTCCTATTACGGAGGAGATTGACAAATGGTCAAGGGTTCTATCGCTAGGGTCTTGATACTGGGATTCATATTCATTCTGCTATGGCCCCCCCGGGGGGTGCCAGGAGACCATCTCGACCTGAAGATCGAGCCGGAGAAGTTCGGCATTGATATGTTTTTTTCAGGCCGGGTGGTAAAGCTCTCGGGGGCAATCCCCGGTGACCGAGATGTGGCCATAGAAATAATAGGACCTAATGAAAACGGTAAGTTTAACATGAAGGGAAGGGTGGGGCCCCTTTGGATGAATGTAAGGCAGGTGACATTGGCAGAGGTCCCTTCCTTTTATTTTCTCCTTTTGCCAGAGGGAAGCCGTTTAGAATCCCGGCTGGATTCGCTTGGTCTGGGCATCGAAAGCTTGAAGCGGCGAATGGTTGTTAGGCCAAGCGATTTGAATCATGATGAGATCTTTGATCTTTTCCTGAAACTGAAGAAATCGGACGGGCTATACGGTCGGCTCAAAGGGTCCATACGTTACACTTCGCAAGGGGCGGGAAACAAGGCATTTGAGGCCACCTTTCCATTCCCGCCTTCAACTGCTCCGGGCAGATACAGGGTTGTGGCAAGCGTGACAGGAAATGGCAGAATAGAATCTCGCTCATCCCGCGATTTGGAAGTAGAAGAAGTAGGAATAATCGGCCGTATTCGGGATCTTGCCCTCAACAATGAACTTCTCTATGGCTCCCTGTCTGTAATCATAGCCCTGCTATTCGGTTCGGTAATAGGTATAATCTTTAAACGGGTAGAGACCCATTAATGTTGCTTTTCGACAAAGCTTTTTCTACCCTCAAGGGGATTTTCGGAAGAGACAGGGGAGTCCAGATCCCTTTTTCAGAGCTGTTCATGCGATTTCAAAACATCCTCCGCAACAACACTGCGGCCATGGAACTGATCGCCGATATGGGGGGGAAAACAGGAGGTGAATTTGTCTTTGACAAGAAATACCTGAAGGACAGCGTCGAAAAATTGACCAATCTGGTCCGGAACAGCGCTTACGATTTGAATTATATAACGAAGAATAAATATCTGGAATTATATGATGTTATCGAAGAGCAGTATCAGAACTTGAACCTGGAGCTCTCAGGAAAAATCGCAGTTCCCCGAACAAAGCACATATTCTTCCTCGAGGAGATCGAAGAAGGCATGGAGGACATAGTGGGGAACAAGGCATACAATATTTCCAGGATTCACAACCTGCCAAACATGAATATCCCGCCCTGCTTCGTGGTTGCTATCGGAGCCTTTCGCGATTATATCGCATACAATGATCCCTTTGATAAGATAGCACAACTCATCGATGAGTATGTAAGGGAGCAAAAATCTGTAGAATCAGTTTCCCATGCCATAAGGCTGATAATACTGGGGGGAGAAATTCCCCCGGAACTCAGGCGTGAAATACTGCATGCAGCCGTTGAAATAAGCGGCGGCGATCCTGAGAGGACATTTTTTTCCGTGCGAAGCAGTGCCATCGGAGAGGATGGCGATTTGAGCTTTGCGGGGATATATGACTCCTTCCTGAATGTGGAATATGGCGAACTGCTGTCAATGTTCAAAAAGGTCCTTGCAAGCCTGTACAACCAGGCAAGCCTGGAGTACAGGATGCGGATGAACCTGTTCCCCATGGAGATGGCCATGCCGGTTCTGTACCAGAAGATGGTCCGGAGCCGGGTATCAGGGGTTCTATACACCCTTGATCCCAACGCTCCAGAAGAAACGGAATGCGTGATTAGCGGTAGCTGGGGGCTGGGCAAGACGGTGGTAGAAGGCCAGGTCTCTGTTGACACTTTTCGTGTCTCCCGCAGGGAGCCCTACTCGGTGGTAAGGCAGGAGATCAATTCCAAGACCTGGATGGTCCCTCCCTATGAAAAGGGCCCCCCTTCGCCTGTCCCTCCTCATCTCCAGAATATCCCCTGCCTCAATCACGAGGAGATAGGCCGTATAGTCGAATGTGGTTTGCTCCTGGAAAGATACTTCAAGAGCCCCCTTGATATTGAATGGAGTCTGGACGAGGAAGACAGCCTGTGGATATTACAAGCCAGGCCGATCAGGATCTCGCGACCCGCTCAAGTTCGTGACTCCGACCTGAGGGATGCCCTGAAGGAGCATCGAGTACTCCTGAAGGACCAGGGCGTGATTGCATATCGTGGTGTTGGGATTGGAAGGGTTTGGCTTTTCGATGACAGGGCTGATCTGAACGATTTCCCGAGTGGCGCCATCCTTGTGGCAAGGCACGCGGCCCCGATTTTGGCCAAGGTCATACCCAGGGCTAATGCAGTAATCACGGATATCGGATCCCTGACAGGACACATGGCCACCGTAGCCCGGGAATTCAGGGTACCGACCATAGTAGGTACTGGAACAGCTACACGGGTCCTTCGCCCAGGACAGCT
>JAFDIC010000490.1 GCA_019308525.1 Deltaproteobacteria bacterium | reverse complement strand
GGGCGCTTGGAATGGAGGTTGTACACGAACAGGACCCCCAGCGGCTCCTCTTCGTGGCAGATGGGAACGCAGACAAAGGATTGAACGCCCATTTTCCTGATAAATTCCAGACTCCTGGGAGAGAGATCCTGCTCAATCTCATTCAAGTCATTAACCAAAAAGCTCATTTTCCTGCGGAAGGCCAACACGGCCACTCCCCTGGAATCCGGTTTGTTCAAATGGAAGGAGGTTTTTCTCAGCACCGCCTCCATGCTGGGGTCATACCCGAATCCGGCCATATAGATGAGCCGGTCCCGTTCCTCATCGGCCAGCATGATCATGCCCCTATCAAAATCGAGGCGACGCTGCATCACCTGGACAATGGTATTGAGGAGCTTGTGGGTATCCAGTATCGCGGATGCCTCCCGGCCCATTTCGTGAAGCAGCAAGAGGTTGTTGTACCGGATATCCATTTCAGCCAAGAGATCCTTGGCTGCATTCCCCTGGGACTCCATGGTGTTGGACAGCTCTTGTTTGGCCGTGTGGCAGTAAAGAGAGACAAGGAAGCCGAGGAGCGAAACCCCGGTGAGGGTGGCCGTCAGCCACGGCTGGAAGGAGAGGTACGGGAATAGGGCGGCCGAGCCCAACAGCAGGGCCCCGGCGTACAGGAGGCTTACCCTCTTCCATATCCTGCTTACGCCTACGGGCCAGGAGACCAGGTAGCGACATCGGCCTCCCCCGTGATGAATGCACTCGGGGTGCTGTACCTCGGCAAAGGCCCCTGTGAAGCCTTTGGCGAGGGCCTCCAGCATGCCCAGGCGGTTGTCGCACTGGTAGGGCTTCTCCACCACGCCTGGTTTTGGAGTGACGATTACCTCCACCTGGTTTTGCCCTAGGCGCTGGGACGAGAAATCGACCCCCTTCGTTACTGTAGGGGCAAATTGGGCAATTTTTGCATAGGCGACCAGAGGAGAAGCAAAGCCCAGAGCATACTGTTTGAGTACTCCGGACGCCCTCGAGGCGACTGAGAAACGTCCGACCTCCCGAGAGATCTCCGGGTTATTGGTCATTGAGACCAGTATCTTGTTGAACTTGTCCGTCTGCTCCTGGGTGAACCAGCAACCTGGGTCCTCGACCTCAGAGGGACTGATGCCGGCGCGCTTGAGCAGCAGGCGCCGATCTATCTCAGGATAGAAACGTTCCAGGTATTCGAGGTAGTTCTTGACCAGGCGGCTGTTATAAAGTTCTCGCCCCATGCCTCTGCCTTGAAATTACTAGCTTTTACAAGACTTTATCACTTCTGGCCGCCTTGTTCTCCGTATCCCACACGGAAGCGCTTCTGCATGTATTCCATATACGCGTTTCCATGCTGGACATCCAGTACCCATGCCTCGTAGGTCTTCTCGTAGGGCAGCCTGTGAAGGACCATATATTCGGCGGGATAGAACATGATCGGCACCTTCTGGATCCTGTAGAGCTTGGTCATTGGCCCGATGGCCATGGATAGGATGTTCCAAGGGACCTCTTCCTGCTCCAGGATGAAGATCTTGATGCTGTTGAGAAGCTCGGAGAGATTGAGCCCCAGGTCCGATTGATCCAACACGAAGATGGCCCGGGCCTGATCCCCATGGCAAAGGGAATAGCAGGAGCGTTTTCTGAAAAAGCCCTCCTCCTTGTATAGCTCAAACAAACTCTCCCCTCTGCTTCCCTCCCTGCCCAGGTTCATTGCCTCCAAGAGAAGGCCTCCGGAACGATACCGGTAGAAGTGATTTAATTCCACCAGATCCTTTTCAAGACTTCCCCTGAGGCTCCATGGCTCAGGCAGCCCTCTTTCCAGGGAGAGGCTTGTATGCGGCAGATAGGCGAACAGATCCTGGGAACAGCCCTGGGGATCTTTCAAGGTTTCGGAAAAACCCCCAAAGACCTCCTTTGGGAACCGGTTCTCCGGCCTGAAATAGCTCATGACGTAACGCATGTCGATGGATGGAAACCGATGGATATCATTGATGTAATGCATCAAATGGGTGAGCACCAGGAATCCTGCACGTCTCCCTTCCGAACTCCTGGCCGCGTGATGATGGATCATCCAGCTCCGCTCATAGGCGCGCACCATGGCAATGTGCCCGTAAATCCTGCCGTTCCTCTGACAGGTAAAGTGCCGGGCGATACTGGGACTGTCCATGTAGAGTTTTTGGTAGGTCTTTTTGAATTCTTCCTTGTGGGCATGGATCAGGCTGTATTTCTTGGGGTAGATGAACCCTGCCTCAAAGAAGAATTCCCACAAGGCATCCAAATCCACCTGACAGGAAAGGAAGGCATGGGGGTCCACGGCGCTGGCGATGAGATGGCTCAGGCGGGTATAGTCCGCAATCTCCATATCCAAAATGGCAAGACCGCAGCGGAGCGTTTCTTGGGTTTCTGGGAAGGAATAGATGACTTGGGCCTTACAGCGAAGCTGCAGGGCATCGGCCACCTGGATGTTAACCTCAGGAAGGATCAGCCCGGGCATGAGCACGGCCTCGTCTCGTGCCTCCTTCACACAGAATCCCGAGCTGGACAAGTTGGAGACCTCCAGCTGGATCCACCGCTTGAGCAGGGGGTGCTCAAAGGCCAGGGATGGTGACGGAACGAGCTGTCTGCGGGGATTGCGGATCCGCCTGACCGGGTAGCGCTGGATCCTTTGCTCCCCGGGCTGAAGCACGAGCACCCTCCGCTCCCCTTCATCGCCTTCCCGAATGCACTTGCAGGTTCCTGAAAATACCGTATGACTCTCGTCCTGAAGCCAGAGGGTCACGGGTTCATCTTGTCGGAACCACAGGAATGAACTGTGTTCTTCTGGCTTTACACGAACCGCAAGTTCCGTGGGACTGAAATCCACGAGCACGCCGTTGG
>JAFDIC010000049.1 GCA_019308525.1 Deltaproteobacteria bacterium | reverse complement strand
CCATTTGATTACTTATGGTAGTCAGGAGATCGAGGTCGGTCTTGGTAAATCTGTTGCTCACCCTGAAACTGTCCACTTGTATGACCCCAATGATTTCGTTGTTGCGCCAAAGGGGGACGGACATAACAGAGCGGATGTTTTGTATGAGGACGCTCTCCGCTGCCTCGAAACGGTCGTCTTCCATAGCGTTTGACGTGAGCACGGAAACCCTCTCCTTGACAACCTTGTTGATTATGGTGCGACTTATTCGGAGTTCCTGGGGGTGGCTTTGTGTAGGATTTCTATATTTTACCACCTTGGGGATTAGCTCGTCGGGACCGTCGCCCAGGAGAGCGACAAAACCGTGATCCGCGTCGATAACTTGGAATATGGAGTCCATAATTGTGTCCAGGAGCGCGTCAAAGTCCTGGAAGGTGTTCAGTTTCCTGCTTATCTGGTAAAGGACGAATAGTATCTTGTTGCTTTTCTCCAGGTCCTGGAGTTCAGGGATACCCGGTTCCTCGAAGGCTTTCTTGAGGGGAGCCTTTTCTCCCTTTACAGAGACAAGGAACGTCTGGTCGGGCACTTTCTCCAGCTCGGGGCCTACATTTCTTAGAACCTCTTCCTCTCTCTGGTCCAGGGTTTCGTGAAATACCGCCGTGGGTTTCTTAGAGACAAGCTGTGGTTGCGGTGTTTCTTCCGAGAAGGTCAATCTGTAGGAACCGATCATAATCCGGTCAGCAGGCCTCAAAAGGCGCCTTGAGACCGGGGTACCGTTTACATAGGTTCCATTATGACTCCCCAGGTCTATCAAGAGATAACCTTCACGTGTCTTGCTTACCTGGGCGTGCCTCCGGGATACGGTGGTATCTGGCAGCAGGACATCATTTTGCCTGGAACGGCCGATGAATATGGAATCTTTCCTTATCTGATAGGTGAATGGCTTGCCTTTTTCGGGTTCTATGCTCAAAGAAGGCATCTATGGGAAACTCCTTTTCTCTGAATTGGCTGTCCTGCTCTGTTGGGCGCGGCACCTCAGTAGTACTACGGTGACGTTGTCAAGGCCGCCAGGAAGAGACCTTCTGTTTCATTGACGAGGTAGGAGTCTTCGTTTATCTGCCTGACGGGTCCGATATCACTGATGCCGAAAGATTCTATCTCCATTTCCTTTGTTACCCGAAAAAAGGACGATATTTTCTACCGCCTCTCGGCGTAATAGAGGGCGATTTCGTCCAGTCTTTCCAGGTATTCATCCTTAAAATAAAGGTCCGGGTACAGAGCAATTTCCTCCTCAAGGGGTTGTATGAGAGGCAATACATCTATCCCGTAGGTATTCTTCCCTTGTATGTCGGCTTCATGGACGATCAAGAGGGAGTAAAAGCTGACCAGGAGTCTGAGCTTTGTAGACCTCCTGAACAGGTAGGAGCGCCCCCCGATGGTATTTAGAAAAAAGCCGGCATACTTGTAAAGGACCTGGAGGGGAGGCCTGATCCCTTCCTGGTCAGGGCACGGGGAGCTTTCCTTGCCGGTAAGCCATACGTAGAAGAGCGCCAGATTCATCTCCATGGAATCATTCTCATTCTTGAGAATCTCCTTGATCAAGCGCAGATCCCTTTTGTCAAGAATGCGAAAAAAGTGGAATATATTTTTTGTTATTAGTCTGGCGTCGACACCTTCCCCGGCAGGGATGGGGGGCTTCTTGGAGAGGGCCTGCAAAATCTCCTTGAATCTGTCGTAACTGTTCCCATCCGAGGCAAAGGTCCTGACATATTTCTTTTGATCCAGGTAGGCGAAGAACTCGCCTATCTCGCGCTGAACCTGGGTGCAGTCCTTGAAGAGCTGAGGCCGTTCCCTTTCATGGACTTGCGGTTCTATGGGTTCAACCGGTTCTTTCTCCTGGGAAGAGGTTGTCTCTACAGGCCTGACCGACTCAACCCTCTCCTTGGGAGGGAAGATCTTTTGTGTGTCTTTTTCTTTCTGTCCCTTCTCCAGCCCCAGGAAGTAGCTTATCACTATTGCCAGTGCAGCGACAAAAAAAAGTCCTATCCACCACCATGCCTTGCCATCTTTGTTTCTCATTCCGTCTCCTCGGAACTCTATTGGTTTGATAAATCTCTAGGAGCCTGGAGCGGTAGACCCGGGCAGAGGAAACCTGATGGTCACCTCAGTACCCCGGTTCAGCGCACTTTCAATATTTATTTCACCGCCGTGATTTAGAACGATCTGGTGGACCATGGTCAGACCCAATCCAGCCCCCCGGGGCTTGGAAGTGACAAAGGGGTCGTACACGGCATCCAGCTTCTCCTTTGAAATACCACAGCCATTGTCCTGGATTGCAAGGACCAGGTAGTCCTTGTCCTTTGAGATCCTGACGCCAAGGTGACCCCCGTCCGGCATGGCCTCCAGTGCGTTTTCAACCAGATTGGTAAGGGCGATCTCGATCTGGGAGGCGTCCATCTCGATCAGGGGTATCTTTCTGGCGGCCCCGTAGGACATCTTCACCTTCTGACTTCTTGCCAGGGGCCTGAAGACTTTCAGGACTTCCTTAACCACCGGCCCAAGGCTATCCAGGGTAAGGGAGGCTGTTTGAACCTCTGTAAACTCTCTGACCTCCCTGACTAGTTTTTCGAGCCTGGCCGATTCTTCAAGGATTATGTCAACATATTTCTGGAGCCTGTAATTGTCATTCACTTCTTTCTTGATCCTGTAAGCAAAGCCGCCGATAGTCATAATCGGGTTCCTTATCTCGTGAGCCACCCCTTGAACAAGGTGAACCATTGCTGCCAGGCGTTCAGTGCGTATCAGTTTCTTTTGGGTTATTCGGAGCTCCCTCGTGGTATTGGCGTATTTCTCCTGGAGGCGCTGGTACAACCTTGCATTTTCGATTGCCACCGCGATTTGCTGGGACATGCTGTTGAGAAGCTCCAGGTCTGCATGGTTGAAAGGTTTCTTGGAGTTCTTGTTCAATACTTGAAGAGCACCCGTGGGCTTACCCCTGAGCATCAGGGGGACGCATATCATGGACTTGGTTCGAAAACCCGTGATCCTGTCGTATTTGTCGCTGAAGCGCTCGTCTTTCTTCACGTCTTGGATGGCGAGCGGCTTTCCCTTCTGGACGACCCAACCGGCTATGCCTTCACCCACCTTTAGTCGGATCCCTTTGATTTCTTCCTTTCTTTCGCCCCGTGCATGGCGGACAAACAACTCGTTGTTCTTCTCGTCCAGCTCGTAGACCGAACTCGCCTCGGCTTCCATGAATTCCTCTGCCCATTTCATCGCATTGTCCAGGACCTCCTCGAGGTTCAGGGAGGAGTTAATAAGAGCGCTGAATTTGAGGATGGTGTCGAGTTCTTTGTGGTGGATGTCCTTATATGGTTTTTCTTCCAAGGCCTGTAGTGCCCTATTCCTAAGCCGAATTGGTCAACGATTTTTGCTGTTAACCTTTAGTATTTATATTATAATTTTCACAAACAAGCAATCAAAATGAGGAGCACCAGGCCCATCCTGTCTCAACAGCAAGAGGGAAAGTAAAGGGACTCAACAAAGGGGAACAAAGGGATGAGAGTATTGCTGACCAATGATGATGGAATACACGCACCAGGGTTGTGGGCACTTTACCAGGAACTGAAAGACGATTTCCAGGTCCATATCGTTGCCCCTGAAACCGAGATGAGCGCTGTCGGGCACGCAATTACCCTCTCATTACCCCTGAGGGTGAGAGAGATCAGCAAGAACGGCACTTTCTATGGGTATGGGGTATCAGGGACTCCCGCCGACTGCGTAAAGATAGCCGTTCAAGAGATCCTGGGGGAGCCTCCGGAAGTGGTGCTTTCAGGGATCAACCTGGGAGCCAACGTTGGAGTCAATGTCCTGTATTCCGGGACAGTCTCTGCTGCCACGGAAGGGGCCTTCTTCGGGATAAGATCTGCGGCAATTTCCATCAATACCAGAAAGGATCCGGATTTCACCTTTGCCGCAGGTTTCAGCCGGGAGATAATCCGATTCATGCTGCGGGAGGGACTAAGGCAGGGGACCGCCCTAAATGTTAATATTCCGGCGGTGTCTGCGGACAGGATAAAGGGGATCTCCATCACAAGGCAGGGGCTGGGGAGGTTCAGGGAGAGGTTCGAGCGGCGGGTAGACCCCAGGGGGAATATCTACTATTGGCTCACGGGAGAGACACCATCGGGAGACGAGGACATGGATGCTGATACCAAGGCCCTCAGGATGAACATGATTACAATAACGCCCATAACCTATGACTTGACCTGCCGCGAGGAGCTGGAACGGCTCAAGAAGTGCCCCTTGCCAACGGTAATGCCTCAGGATCTCCGTTGACAGAGACTGAGCGGGATGCTGGTGATTTTCAGAGCTTGCGGGCAAGCTCTTCGAAGTTGGGGGGGAGCCTTTCAACCTCGGCGCTCTCGTAAGGCAGGAAGGGAACACCGCCCCATTTTTCCTTGAAACGCCGGATACCATCGTTTATTCCGAGCCCTAGATTGATAGCCTTTTTTCCGAGGGATTCGGCCGTCAGTACCATCTCGTAGAAAAGCAGGTCTGATGCCCCTGGGACCGCTCTAGCGGTGTTGCGAAAACTGAAGAGATAGAAGGCGTAGTCGGCCGATCCGGTATCGACTATGGTAAAGGCAACGAGTTCCTTTCCCCTTCTAGCCTCCAGAAGGTGGGCTGAGGTGGAGTTTTTCAAGTAGTTGGGGATGCGCTTGAACAGGTTCCTCTGGGCGGCAGAGAGGATGTGCCCCTTTGAAAACTCGCGAATCAACCGCTTGTGTTCTCTCCGGAAAACGCCTCTGGCGACGCTAAGCTCCCGTTTCGCCCGGCGAAGCATGTAGTCCAGGTCAGCACGAATTCTGCCCAGTGGCAGATCCAACCTGTAGTAATGGTCTGGAGGTTGACCCTCGTAAGTACCCGGGGCCAACCAGATCCTCGGTGCGATGATAGAAACGCTTTCCGGCCCGAAGCGCTGGCAGGCGGACTCATATATTTGTCCCAACTCGATTCCCTCTTCCTTGACCAGGGGAAAACCCACGAAGGTAAGGTGCTTCATGCTCACAAAACACATGCAGTTCATATGGAGGAAGGGCTTCTTGTCTGAAATGCCAGTGACATAGTGGGGGAGGTGTTCAGGGATGTAAGCATTCTGGTAAACAAAGAGGTATTCTTCTCTGCCCAACATACACTGGGCCCCTTTCTTTAGCAAGCAGCCTGGAATATTCGCCTTGCAAAGCTTTCCCTCACTTCGTGGGAGAACTTCTCTATGCTGGAGAGCATCTCCGTCTCAGCTCGACCACCTAGGGTGTGAAGGGCTGCAAGGTTCACCGCCCTTTCGGCCGCCTTTATGCTCCCAAGAAATTCCCTGTATCGAGCAAGGGTTCCGTAAGCGTGAATCAACAGCGCGGGATAATCATCTCCATCAGCACGGAGGAGCCGGCAGTAATGCTCCATGAGCAGATCTATTTCTTCCAGTTGTCTTGCGCGAATTTCTTGAGAGTATATGTCCTGGCTGTCTGAGGCCAAAAGGGAAGACGTCTTCTCCAGTATGCTGGATATCACATGTTCCCTTTTCTTTTGCCTCCCGCTCAGGTCCATGGCTGAATCCAGGGCGAGTCTCTTTGTGAAAAGGAGGTTTTTTTCAAAGACTTCCCTGGAGGCCTTCCACCTCACATGGTTGAAGACCAGCAGCACGGGTACAAGGACCTCCCATACGCTGATGGACCGGGGTTTCAAGACCGCTTGGGAGACTCTCTTTGCCCAGTGAGCTTCATGGGACAGGATGCACTCGTACTTGTCGTTCAAGGAAAGCATGTCGGAGGTCTAGTATTCAGGAGGGAGGGGTTTGGCAAAGATCTGGTCGAGCCGCTTCTCGCTCAATCTCTTGAACTGTGTCCTTTCCAGGGCGAATTTTTCTCGAAGTTTCTCGGACCCGCCCAGGTATTCAAGGATAGCCCTGTCAAGCTCCTCTTCCTTGGAAGTGTAACGATCCAGGAACTCCTGGTACCTGTACCTGCTTTGATAGGCGCTCCTGATCAGTTCGTTGAAGGTGTCCCCTTGGGCCTGGAGCAATATCATGTAATGGTCCACCAGAAGGTCGATCACTTCCATCTGCGCGCAGCGGATAGAGGCGGATGGCAATTTCAATTCTGCAAGCCAGGCCTCGATATGGGGGCCGATCTCCGAGACCCTCTTCGTTCTTTCCTCTCCCCTCAAGATATCCATGGCCGCGTCTATGGCAAGCCTCCTTGGAAACATGAAATGCTTGGTATAGTTTCTTATGGTGGTGTTTCTCCGCAGAAAGTCCAGGACGAACATGAAGGGTATCAGGTAGTGAAAGACACTCTGGGGGGTAAATATGATTACACCCAGGGCAACCTGCCTGGCAAAGGCCTCTTCCTCTGCCAGAATGATGGCATGCTTGCTTTCCATGGCGTCTGCCCCGCCTAGAAGGATAGCTTTTCAAGGGGTGAAATGTCAAGGCTGGATCTGGAATGCCCCTCTGGACGAGGAGAGGGTACCTCCGCAGTGGCGATACCCTCCAAGAGCCTATCCCTGGTGGATCAATCCGCTGGAATCACGGGAGTGAAAAAGGTCCCGGACCAGAGGATCCAGGTGATGAACAGGGTCCAGATGGCATTGGCCGTCTGGGAAATCCAGTACGCGGCTGCCGGTCTCCCGCCACCGACCTTAACAAGTTCCTTGAAGTTCGTCTCCAGTCCGATGCTCACGAAGCACAGGGCAAAGAACCAGTTGCGGTATATCTTGAGACTTTTACCGATCACCTTGGCCGCCTCGTAACTCCATGCTGGTTCGACAATAAAGCTCACTACCAGTGAGGATATCAGGAATCCCACCACGAACTTGGGGAACCTGTACCAGATCTCCATGAAGGAAGGTCGCTCTGCTCCTTCGACTCGATCGAGGGACAATGTCGACCAGAGGGCGAGCAGAAACGCTACGATACCTATCAGGACGTTCTGGGCCATCTTGACCATGGCGGCGACCTTGTAAGCCGCTTCCCCGCCTATGATGCCGCCCGCAGCCACAACCGCACCCGTGTTGTCGATGACGCCGCCCACCCAGGCACCGGCCCAGTTGTTGGGCAGATCCAGCCACTTGGCAATGGGGGGCATCACGATGATCAGGACCACGGCACAGACCAGGACCCAGGCGATCATGTAACTGACTTCCTTCTTGTCTCCCTGGATGGCGCCTCCGGCAGCAATAGTGGCCGAAACCCCACAGATGGAGTTGGCCGTTGCAATAATGCTGCTGAAGCGCTCTGAAACACCGAATTTTCTGCATATCCAGTAAGTCATAAACCATACTGTGGTGGCGACAACGAGGGCCTGAATGAGGCCGATGAAGCCGCCTCTCAGGACATCGGAGAAGAAGATACCGGCTCCCATGCAAACCAGGCCGATCTTGATAAAGAACTCCGTCTGCCCTGCGGCCCGCAGTATCTGCGGCACTTCGAAGATATTGCTTATGATCAAACCGAAGACCAGCGCGAAAATGACATAGGCAATGCCCCATGTCTCAAAGAACTTCTGGTTGGCCAGGATCATGGAAATGTATGCAAGGAGGAAGATGATGAAGTAACCGGGGATGTATCGCTTTAGGTCCAGTTTCATGAAGGCGCCGCCGATCATGGTCAGTATTCCGGTAAAGATGAAAAGGACCAGCAATGCCCAGACCGTGGCCCCACCCTTTGGGAAGATCGCACCTATGGTCGTCCAATTCTTGCCTATCTTGGGGCCATGGGGAAGGATGCCTACGGCCCATTTACCGGCCGCTACCTCGTTCAACCCGATGATGGCAAGAACCAGGAGGAACCAACCGATCCAGCAGGACCACCAGTCCTCTTTCCTCCATAGGGACGACCAGTCAAGACCACCGTTTCCGTTGCTCATAAAACCCACCTCCTTTCTGAGGATCCAGGAATCTAGAGATTTAAAAAGAATTCCACCTCATAGATAGACTGGGTTCTACCTTCCAGGAAATATCTAAAGGGCTCACCTCCTTTCTTCGAGGGGATCGGCAACTCAAATGGATTATCGGAGTATATATGACAAACAATAAAAAAAATCAAGAGAAAATAGGTTAATAAGAAAGTATCTATCTTAAGATACAGAAAAAATGGAAGCTGTTCGTTGCAATACGATAAAAAATGAAACCCCTGTGAAGGTATCCTTACAGGGGTTCAAATCACACAAAGGAAAGGGCTTGGGCGCCTCGGAGGTTTTTAAAGGAAGGCCCAGCCGCCGAAGTGACCAAGCCCTCCTGCCCTTGCCGTTGATCAGGCCTGTGTCGCCAGGCGCCTGTATATCTCATATCGTTCTCTTGCCTCCTCTTCCGCCTTCTTGAAGAGGAGTTCAGCGTTTTCAGGAAAGGTCCTGGTCAGGCTGGAGAATCGAACCTCGCCCATGAGGAACTCCCTGAGATCACCCTTGGGCTCTTTGGAGTCCAAGATAAAAGGATTCTTCCCTTCCTCCTTGAGGCGGGGATCATAACGATATAAGATCCAGTAACCGGCCTCGACCGCCCTCTTCTCTTCTTCCTGGGTCTTGCTCATGTTGATTCCGTGGTTGATACACGGGGCATAGGATATGATCAGAGAAGGGCCCCTGTAAGACTCCGCTTCGATAACCGCCTTGAGGAACTGGTTCTTGTTGGCCCCCATGGCCACCGAGGCAATATATACATACCCGTATGTCATGGCCATCAGGCCCAGGTCCTTCTTGCGGGTCAGTTTGCCTGCCGCCGCAAACTTTGCCACCGCACCGGTCGGGGTTGACTTGGAAGACTGGCCACCTGTGTTAGAATAGACCTCCGTGTCCAGGACCAGTATGTTGACGTCCCGACCCATTGCCATTACGTGGTCGAGGCCACCGTAGCCAATGTCATAGGCCCAGCCGTCGCCGCCTATGATCCAAATGGATTTCTTGGAGAGGTAATCGCTCCTGGAAAAGATATCCAGGAGCAGATCGTTCAAGTCCCCGTCTCCCTCAAAAAGCTCCTGCTCGATGAGAGAGAGGATGTTCCGGCCGTACTGCTTGGATTTTTCCCCGTCATGCATGTTATCCAGCCATAGCTGAAAGGCCTCCCTGAGGCCCTCGGATACCCCGGAATTCATGGCGGTGCGAACCAAGTCGGCCAGCTTCTCCCGGCGCTGGCTTACTCCCAATTCCATACCAAAACCATACTCTGCATTGTCTTCAAAAAGGGAATTTGCCCATGCAGGCCCATGTCCTTGCTCGTTCACCGTATAGGGGCAAACCGGGGCAGACCCGCCGTAGATAGAGGAACAACCCGTGGCATTGGCAATGAGCATCCTGTCACCGAAGAGCTGGGTGATAACCTTGATGTAAGGGGTCTCTCCACAGCCGGCACATGCCCCTGAGAACTCGAAGAGGGGTTGGCGGAACTGGCTTCCTTTGACCGTGGTGGGGGGCATGAGGTCATCGCGTGGTGGCAGCCCCAGTGAGAATTTGTGGTTCGGCACCTCCTCTTCCACGCTGCTGTTGAGGGGTTTCATCACAAGGGCCTTTTTCTTGGCAGGGCATATATCGGCGCAGTTCCCGCAACCGGTGCAGTCCAGGGGGCTTATCTGGATCCTGTACCTCATTCCCTTCAGCTCTTTCCCCTTGGCCTCCACTGTCACAAAGCCCTTCGGCGCGCCTTTGAGATCTTCCTCAGAAGCAAGGACCGGACGGATCACTGCATGGGGGCAGACAAAGGAGCATTGGTTGCACTGTATGCAGTTCTCCCCTATCCACTGGGGCACATGGATGGCTATACCCCTCTTCTCATACTTTGTTGTACCCGTAGGGAAGATTCCGTCGGGGCTGAAAGCACTGACCGGAAGTTCGTCCCCCTTGAGGGCAAGCATTGGCCTCATGACCTCCTTTACGAACTCAGGCTCATCGGCCTCCTCCATGTACGCCTCCTGGCCTGCCGTGGCCCAGTGTTCGGGAACCTCTATCTCTTCTACGGCATTGATCGCCTTTTCCACGGCCTCTATGTTCATTTGCACGATCTTATCGCCCTTCTTCCCGTATGTCTTGATAATGGCGTCCTTTATCAGCTCAAATGCCTGCTCCGGGGGGATCACGTTTGCAATTTTGAAGAAGGCCGCCTGCATGATCATGTTGATCCTTCCCCCCAGGCCCAGCTCTGACGCTATCTTGACCGCGTCGATATTGTAGAAGTTGAGTTTCTTCAGGGCAATGGTGCGTTTCAAGGGATTAGGCAGCCTTGTTTCCATCTCTTCAGGGGTCCACGGGGAGTTGAGTAAAAAGGTACCACCCTCCCTTATGCCTTCCAGTATGTCATACTGGTTCACAAAGGCCGGATTGTGACACGCAACAAAGTCGGCATGGGTCAAGAGGTAGGCCGACTGAATCCTTTCAGGCGAGAACCTGAGATGTGACATGGTGATTCCGCCTGACTTTTTTGCATCGTAGGCAAAATAAGCCTGGGCATACATACCCGTGTTTTCACCGATGATCTTTATGGCGTTCTTGTTGGCTCCCACGGTACCGTCTGCCCCCAGGCCCCAGAACTTACAACGCACGGTCCCCTTAGGTGTCGTATCTATTTGCGGTCCGAGCTCAAGGGAGGTATGGGAGACGTCATCCTTGATACCCACCGTGAAATGGTTCTTGGGGACGGAGGAGCGCAGATTGTCAAACACGGCCTTGACCATTGTGGGGGTAAAGTCCTTGCTTCCAAGACCATATCTACCTCCCACAATAACGGGTCGATTCCCTTGTTTCTCGAACACAGTGCACACATCCCGGTAGAGAGGCTCCCCCAGGCCACCCGGTGTCTTGGTTCGGTCGAGGACGGCTATCCTGGAGGCCGCGGCTGGCAATGCCTGGAGGAAGTGTTCACCTGAAAAGGGATGATAAAGCCTTACCTTTACAAGACCTACCCTTTCCCCCCTGTCCTTAAGGTAGTTGACCGTCTCTTCGATGACATCGCAGCTGGATGCCATGGACACGATAACCCTGTCAGCCTCAGGGTCTCCCACGTAATGAAAGAGGTGGTATGAACGGCCTACCAGCTCGCTCACCTTCTCCATCTCTTCTTGAACGATAGCCGGGAGCGCTTCGTAAAAGGGGTGACAGGCCTCCCTGTTCTGAAAGAAGATGTCAGGGTTCTGGGATGTGCCCCTCAGTTGTGGATACTCGGGGTTCATGCAGCGACTCCTGAACTCTTCAATGGCGTCCCAGTCCACCAGCTCGGCCATGTCATCATAGTCTATCATCTCTATCTTTTGGATCTCCATTGAGGTCCTGAAACCATCAAAGAAATGGAGGAAGGGAACGCTGGCCCTTATGCTTGACAGATGGGCCACGAGGGCAAGATCCATGACTTCCTGGACACTTGCAGAGGCCAGGAGGGCAAAGCCTGTTTCCCTTACGGCATTGACATCAGAATGGTCCCCAAATATGGAAAGGGCGTGGGTAGCCACCGCCCTGGCAGAGACATGAAAGACCCCCGGCATCAATTCTCCGGCAATCTTGTACATGTTTGGTATCATGAGCAAGAGCCCCTGGGATGCAGTAAAGGTCGTTGAGAGGGTGCCCGCTGAAAGTGCTCCATGGACCGCACCGGCCGCTCCTGCTTCAGATTGCATCTCCACGACTTTGAGGGGCTGGCCGAATATGTTTTTCCGCCCGTGGGCAGCCCATTCATCGCAGTACTCTCCCATGCTGCTGGATGGAGTGATGGGATAGATTGAGGCCACTTCACTCATGGCATAGGCCACATGAGCTGCCGCCTCGTTACCTTCAATCGTCTTATAGGTTGACATGTGTTCAAAACTCCTTTCCTTGTGGAAATCTGATGGCTTAGTAGAAAGCCCAGTTGCCCGCTGGGGCGGGATCTAGCTATCTGCATTGCGCTCTCAACAAGGTTCCTGTTCACCGGGGGTATGAACCGGCCCCAGCAGGGAAAGTATCTTATCTATCACAAAGTCAGATTACTTTAAAGGGCACGGGAAAAAAAGCAGAAAAGTGCCAATATGTCCCAACATTCGACGGGCGTTTGGCAAGAAAGTCCCACGTGTTGAAGGTCCGGCCGAGGCAAGAACCTTCCCCAAGCCCCCATCACGCACCAGGGCAAGGTGTTATCTCACCAGGTGGAAGAGTCTCTGCCAATGGGGCCAGGACCAATAGATCATAAAGGCCTTGCCCTTGATGGAGTCGATGGGCACGAACCCCCAGAACCTGCTGTCATAACTGTGATCACGATTGTCTCCCATCACAAAAACGTGTCCTTCCGGGACGGTGATGGGTCCGAATCTGTATGGTCTGAGGGGCTTGCGTCTTCTTGCTTCTTCCTGAGAGGAATAGAAGCCGTACTTGTCATCCAACAGGGTTCCGTTTATGTAGATTTTTCTCCCCACTATCTCTACCTTCTCCCCTGGGAGGCCGATTACACGCTTTATGAAGTCCTTGCTCTTGTCCACGGGGTAAATGAAAACGATGACGTCATTGCGCTTTGGACTACTGATCGGTATCAAGGTCTTTCGGATAAAGGGTATCTTCACCCCGTAGATAAACTTGTTCACAAGGATGTGATCACCGACCATGAGGGTCGGCTCCATTGAACCGGACGGTATCTTGAATGCCTGGACAACGAAAGTCCTGATGAAAAGAGCGAGTAATACGGCTATGACCGCCGCTTCCGCATACTCTCTTATGGTGCTTTTCTTCCTAATTCCTTCCTTCTCTTCCTTGTTTTTCTTCAATCATGCCTCCTGCGCACTGGTCGTCTTTCGGGGTCCAGTTAACCTTTAATCCTTCTCCCCTACATTTGTAAAGCAATTTTTGATCACCTTCCGCCCGAGGGAAACAATAAAGGTCAGCAAAAGGCCGTCGAAGCGCCAAGAGGTCCCCTGCCTGCAATAATAGAAGAATCCGTTGGATGAGTGTTCAAAACCCCGACGGCACGAAAAGAGGCGGAGAAGTACCCTATGAGACCGCATACTAGATATGGTGCTAATTTGCTTTATTATGCCCTATATACACCCAAATTATATAAAATTTAATTAATTTATAAAAAAATTGTTGACAAATATCGATATATATATATGATGTTATACTAATGGAAACAGTGTTGAGATGATTTACTCCAAACAACTTAATCGGAGGAGAAAGTGCCCCAAAACATCTTAAAGGAGATACGAGAGGAACTCCTTATGAGCAAGGCAGAGTTGGCCCGGAAGGCCGGGGTATCTCCATTGACGATAGACAGGATCGAAAAGGGAAAAAACTGTCGTATGGAGACAAAGAGAAAAATCATCCTGGCACTCGGCTACAGGCTTACCGACAAGGTCAAAATATTTCCTGAATGAGAAAAGGGTCATTATGCCAATTCCCAAGAAAAATCAATGTATAGGACTGGACATAGGTTCCCATTCCATCAAGCTGGCCGAGATCGAGCACGGTAAAAAGGGGATGATCCTGAAAAACTTTGGCATTATCGGTCTTCCCCACGCTGCGATAGTCGAGGGAACCATAAAAGAAATGGAGATCGTGTCCTCGGCCATAAAGAACCTCCTCAGGAACCTGGGGGTCAAGAACAAGAACGTTGTCACCTCTATATCCGGATACTCGGTCATCGTCAAGAAGATAAGCATCAGCAAGCGAGAAGAAGAGGAACTGGAGGAGACCATTAAGGAGGAAGCGGAGCAATACATCCCGTTCGACGTTAACGACGTGAATTTGGACTACGAGATACTGTCAGATACAAAAGGCAGCGAAGAAAAGGGAGAGGAGGAGACAGAAAAGGACAAGGGATCGGACTACATGGACGTGATGCTCGTGGCCGCAAAGAAGGACATCGTGGAGGACTATGTCAGCCTGCTCCATCTCACCGGCCTCAACCCCGTGATCCTGGACGTGGATGCCTTTGCCTTGCAGAACTGCTTTGAGATCAACTCGGGGGATGTATCAGGCTGTTATGCGATAGTCAACGTGGGGGCCGAGGAATTGGGAATAAACGCCATCAAGAATGGTGTATCAATTTTCACGAGGGATTCAAGTTACGGGGGTTACCAAATAAACGAGGCCATAATGTCGAAATTCGATATCTCCTACGAGGAAGCGGAAAAGTTGAAACTGGGTGGCGCGAAAATTGAAAAAGGACGCCCCGAGATAGAGGAGATCTTCACAACTGTGGTTTCCGGGTGGGTGAACGAAATCAAGAGGGCCCTGGATTTTTTGGCCACAACCTACCCCGAGGAGAAGATCGAAAAGATCTATGTGAGTGGCGGTTCCTGTAGGATACCTGGATTTCAGAAGTACCTGATGATGGAGACCGAGAGCGAGGTAGTGGAATTGAACCCATTTGCTAGTCTAGAGATAAACGAAAAAACATTCGATCCCCGATATCTTTCTTACATGGCTCCACAGGCTGGGGTTGCCGTGGGATTGGCATTGAGGAGCATTGGTGACAAATGATTAAGATTAATCTACTACCCTTCAGGGAAGCGAGAAAAAAGG
>JAFDIC010000489.1 GCA_019308525.1 Deltaproteobacteria bacterium | reverse complement strand
GTATATCGTCACCCCGGATCCATCGCTCGAAGTGAACCAGAAGGCTTTCAAAACAGGAGCCATCAAAGAATTTGAAAGACATTCCCGGCTGGGTTTCGTTGACCAGGAAACCTTCCTGGCCGAAGTCCAGCGTTTGAGGGAGATCGGTTTCAAGAGGATCACCCTGAAGACAGGGGCTTACGGACTCAGGGAACTGGCCATGGCCATCAAGTGGGGAACCCAGGCAAAGATAGACTTGCTTACCATTGACGGGGCCCCGGGCGGAACGGGCATGAGCCCATGGAGGATGATGGAAGAATGGGGAATGCCAAGCCTATACCTTCATTCTGCTGCCGTGGAATTCGCCGAGCACCTGAAGAACAAGGGTGAAAGCCATATCTGCGACTTTGCCTTTGCAGGCGGCTTTTCAACCGAAGACCATATCTTCAAGGCAATTGCTCTAGGCAATAATCACGTGAAAGCGGTGTGCATGGGCAGGGCCATGATGATCCCCGGTTTTGTGGGGAAAAACATTGAGAAATGGGTCAAGAACAACGACCTGCCCAAAACCGTTTCCACTTACGGCAATACCCCGGAAGAGATCTTCATCTGCTACGAAAGAGTCAGGGAAATGGTCGGTAGTGATGAAATGAAAAACATTCCCCTGGGAGCCGTAGGAATCTTTAGTTTTTGCGATAAGTTGAAGGTAGGGCTACAACAACTCATGGCAGGAGCGCGATGCTTCCGGATCCACGCCATCAGCCGCAAGGATTTGATGTCCTTGACCCGGGAATGTGCCGAAGTAACCGGGATTCCTTACCTCATGGACTCCTACAGGCAAGAGGCCATGGAAATCCTGGACAGCCCAGCCTCCTATTCGATACTCTAAAAGAACAGGGGCCCTCCCGGATGTATCTGCGGGAGGGGCCTTGTCATTTCACCTTGAACCAGAGCAACCTTACCCTCTCTGATCCTGGATTGACCCATCCGGAAGGCATTTGGGTCGTCAGGTAGATGATATCCCCGGGATTGGCCCTGTAAGTTTTCTCCTCGATCTTCAGCTCCAGGTGGCCGGACAGGAGGTAACCTATCTCCTCCCCCTTGTGGGTGAAAAAGTGAGACGATAGGGCGGCACGTGCCGGGATCTCGACGAGATAGGGCTCGGCTTTTGTGTCAAAATCGATGGGGGTGAGGCGTCTTGCACGAATGCCTTCAGGAGAAAAGGCTGGACCACTCACCTCCACAGAATCACCCCCGGGGAAGACGACACGCCCAGACATTTTGGCTGTTTCCTGGAAAAAACTGCTCACGTCAACTGAGAGAATTTCAGCCATCTTGAGAAGGGCGGTCAAGGAGGGATATATCAAATTGCTCTCGATCTGTGAGATCGTACTTGATGTGACTCCCACCAGTTTCGCCAGCTCTGTTTGGGACAATCCTTTTCTTGCCCGTAATTCCCTTAACCGTGCCCCGAGGTCTACCCTGCCTGCCTTTTTCTTTTCATTATCAAAGGTGACATCAATGCCCTCGGTCCAGTAATAAAAGGGGTGATTCAAGTTGTCCGCGTTTCGATTCTCCGCCTTCAGTATTGTCAGGGAAGTCCTCCCTCTCTTCACTGAAAGATCAATCGCCACCTGAGCTATCTGGTTGATCTTGGCCCTGAGGCGAGGCGAATGGGCCCTCTTTTCCATGATCCAATAGGCCACTGTATTCAATTCATACAAACGAGGGCATGAATGGCCGTAGAACTTGGTCAGGACATCTTCCCCTCCCCACAGCTCCTGCATCCCGGTGAGGCTTTCGAAAATAAAACGGACGCTGTCGTTCAGGTCCCGGTGAATCCCGTATAGGGTGTCCATAACCCTTCCGACTTCGCCGGGCTTATCCACCCTGCGGACGTTACATGGATGATCCTCTTCTTCATAGAATTTGAGAAAGATTTCAGATCCCTCTCCCTTACCAAAGGTAAAGCAATCCAGTATGGTCAGGTAGGCGCCTTCTCCCAGAGGCCCGAGTTTATCCAGGAGATTCTTGGGGGAGCGATCAAAACTGACGTAGATAAGGGGCCTGCCCTCTGCCTTTGAAGCCTTGAGGAAATTCAAGTAGAAGATCGATGCAAGGCTGCCTGCATCATCATGCCAGATCACGTTATCTCCTATCAAGAATCCACCTAGAAGATGATCCAGATAGCTTACACCCGAAGAGACCATTTGCCTTTCCATGATCTTAGTCCCCCTGTATGGACAACAAAACTACATCAGGCTGGGAAGCCAGAGGGTGAGTGGTGGAAATACCATTACCATGATCAAAACAAAGAACAGTATGGCGAGGAAGGGCGGTGCCGCACGCCAGACATTATCCGTTGATATGCCCTCAGGGGAAAGTGCCTTTGTCAGTATCAAGGCCCATCCGAAGGGCGGTGTCAGGTATGCCACGACCATGTTGAGAAGAAACACCATTGCAAACCAAATGGGATCAAATCCCAGTTGTACGGAAAGGGGGTAGAAAATCGGCGCACATATTACTATGATCGCCCAATCGTCCATGAACATGCCGAGAATCAAGAGGATCACCTGCATCCCGATGAGGATGATCCAGGGGCTAACGGGCAAGGCGAGCACCAGTTCGAATATCAAATTTCGGGCGCCCATGCTGGTAAAAAAGACCCGGAAGAAGTTGGCCGCAATCATGAGCCAGATAACCATGCCCGTGACCTTGATGGTTTCCAGGCATGATTCCTTGATCATCTTCCATCCCAGCGTACGATTTACGATGCAGCAGAACAATGCCCCCGTGGCCCCTATTCCTGCCGCCTCGGTGGGAGTGGCAATTCCCCCGAAGATGACACCGAGCATACCTATGACCAGAAGGGCGGGAAGGATCACTCCTCCCAGGGAGGTCCACCTCAT
>JAFDIC010000488.1 GCA_019308525.1 Deltaproteobacteria bacterium | reverse complement strand
AAAGGTATGGCCTCACAAAGAGGTTCCGCCCATCAAGGTAGGAAAGCTAGTGCTCAACCGGAACCCTGAAAACTACTTTGCAGAGGTCGAGCAATCGGCCTTCTGCCCGGGGAACGTGGTACCGGGGATAGCCATTTCGCCCGATAAGATGCTCCAGGCCCGGGTGTTCTCTTACCACGACACCCATATCCACCGCTTGGGGCCGAACTATCATCTCATTCCCGTTAATGCCCCGAAGAACGCCCCGGAGAACAGTTACCAGCGTGACGGTTTCATGAGGGTTGACGCCAATGGTGGAGGGGGGCCGAATTACTGGCCCAACAGCTTCGGGGGACCTGAACCGGATGCGGGCTCCCTGGAGCCCCCCTTTGAGGTCTCAGGTGATGCTGCGCGTTATGGCTACACACATCCCAATGATGATTTCGTGCAGGCCGGGAACCTTTACCGGAATGTGATGACCGAGAGTGACCGGGATAACCTCATCGGCAACATAGTAGATCACCTGGGCAAGGCCCAGAAGCGCATTCAATTGCGCCAAACAGCCCTGTTCTACAAGGCTGATCCTGATTACGGCCTGCGAGTCGCCAGGGGGTTGGGGCTTGACTCCAGGGAAGTGGAGCGCCTGGCGGGGATGTCACAGGAAGAGAGGGCCAGAGAAACTTCAACATAAGACAACAGGGAAAACGGTGCAGCCCGCCGACTTCGAAGGTGCCCAGGCTTTGAGACCGGCGGGCTGCTGTAACGTTGTGGGTTCGAGTTTTTCTAGTAAAACCTCTTTTTGCGGGCGGCGCGTTTGGAGCGCTTTCCGCCGGGATCTGCCGGGTTGACCTTGATGGTCCGCCCGTCGATGGTTTTCCTGTTGAGGGCTTTGATGGCTTGATCTGCCTCAGAGTTGCTGGGCATCTCCACAAAACCAAAGCCCTTTGATTGACCGGAGTGTCTGTCCTTTATTATCTTCACGCTCTCTATCTCGCCGTATTCTTCGAACATCGCCCTTAGATCGCTTTCTGTCACGGTGAATGGAAGTTTGCCAACGTAAATATTCATTAGGTTCTCCCTTTTTCTAGTTTATGTATTTGTCGGCTATTTTGCGGAAATGATACCCATAGATGGTAAAGGTAATGTACCATACCAGCAGTCTTGGCCGATGGAAGAGGGTCCAGAACAGAATTTTCCAATATTGATACCTTTCCTTGCCGAAGACCCCGAGGTGTATACTGGAGCGGAAAAAGGCCAGGAAGTGCTGCAAATCAAGGGGTGTGTTGAACTTGGGAGCCTTGTATTCCCGCAAAAAGGTCTTTATTCGGTTGTAGTAACATTGGGGAGAGTAAATGTGTTTCATTATGTCCCTGTATCCTTCCCGGAGGATATTCATGTCCATGCGCGGAATTATGTTTGTCGTGCCGTCTGTATTTCCTGACATCCTGCCGAGCAGGCGGCCTTCTCTTTTCAATCGTTCAAAAAGCTTCGTGCCGGCTGGTGCCTGTAATAGCCCGACCATGGCAGTGACTATCCCGCTGCTTTGGATGAAATCAATCTGCTTCCTGAATATGGACGGGGAATCATTGTCAAAGCCGACTATAAAGCCGCCCTGTACCTGCAACCCGGACCTTTGGATTTTCTTGACACTCTCCACAAGGTCCCTGTTCCTGTTTTGCTTCTTGTTGCACTCCTCAAGGCTTTTTTCATCGGGCGTTTCTATACCGATAAAAACGGTGTCGAAACCAGCCTCTACCATAAGATCCATCAATTGCTGGTCATCAGCCAGGTTGATGGAGGCCTCTGTATGAAAGGGGATTCCTTTCTTGCCCTTTTGCCATCGAATGAGCGCCGGTAATAGCTTGGCCTTCAGGTATTTCCTGTTGCAGATGAAATTATCGTCCACAAAGAAGATCTGTCCGCGCCATCCCAACCCGTAAAGATGTTCGAGCTCGTTAATTACCTGCTCCGTTGTCTTCAACCTTGGCCTATGGCCGAAAAGGGCGGTAACGTTGCAAAACTCACAATGGAAAGGGCACCCCCTGGAAAACTGGATACACATTGAGGCGTAGCTCTTCATGTCGGCCAACTCCCACATTGGTGGCGGTGTTTTCTTGATATCCGCGAATTGGGACGTCTGGTAGATGCGTTTTGGGCATCCCTGTTCCAGGTCTCTCAAGAACAGGGGCAGGGTCAGTTCCGCTTCATTGAGAACAAAGTAGTCAACCTCATCGAATTGATCATATTCGCTCGTGAAAAGCGGTCCTCCCGCAACAACAGGCAGGCCGAATCCCTTGCACCTGGAAATAATCTCCAGGGCGGAATCACGCTGGACGGCCATGGCCCCGATAAAGACCATGTCAGCCCATTGGAGGTCTTTGTCAGTAAGCCTTTTGGTATTGATATCCACCAGCCGCTTGTCCCATTCCGGTGGCAACATGGCTGCAATCGTAAGAAGGCCTAAGGGGGGATAGGCGGCCTTCTTGCGTATAAACTTGAGGGCGTGCTTGAAACTCCAGAATGTATCAGGATATTCGGGATAGACCAGTAATATGTTCAACAGGTACCTCCTTATGTTTTAGGGATCTTATTCAAAGCGTTATTCTCCTGGCCGGGTATCAAATGTGGCAGTACAACGGACTGAGACACGGAGCAAGGGCCCAATGGGCTGAACCTGACATCTTACCCGTGCGGGAGGTTTCTCCTCAAGGCCAGGCTATAAAGAAGAAAATCCAATTTTATTTATGAAATGATATTTGGTGTTGGAAGTCAAGGGAAAAGTCACGCTAGGCGATGGAGCTTATTCAGGCTCAATCTTGAGCCTTCTCAGCCACCTCTTCAGCGAGGGTTCTTGAATGGTGCCAAAAAATTAAGGAGCTTGCGGCAATTGACGATTTTTCTTAATCCTTGTA
>JAFDIC010000487.1 GCA_019308525.1 Deltaproteobacteria bacterium | reverse complement strand
AGCTAAAGAAGAATATGGCGATCTTGGCTTCGGTCAGGGATAAGCTGCCTGATTCCTTCTCAAGGTGGGAATCCCTTTACGTGCAAACAATCTCACCCTTGCCCTTTCTCGGAGAGAAGCTGCAGGACCAATTGAAGCACATGGGAACAGCACTTCCTCCTTTCTTGAAACAAGAGATGAGATATGTTGATGAACGCCTTCACGAAGTGAGTGATTCCTTTGCGGGTTTCTATCGCAATAACATTCCAGGATGGAAAAAAAGTGGGGCTTCCCGCCCCACAATGATCGAAGATCTTCCATCCATGCTCTCAAGGAAACGCAACGTGCCGGATCACCAGAGAGTCTGTTATGTTCTCATGGACGGCATGCGCTGGGACCTGTGGGAATACGTAAAGGCCCATTTTTTCGGGGAGATGCCCAATTTCTTTCGGATCGTGAGGGAAGGGGCCCTCTGGTCCGCTCTGCCCACCAGTACGGAATCACAACTGGCCAGGTTTGAGGGGGCCCTTCATTCCACAACCAATGAACTCGAAGATGATGTCCTGTGGAAGATCAGCGGTTTAGATGAGAAAATCCATTCTGAAAGGGGACCCCTCACGCACCTCTTTGCCAACGTGGTCAATTACCTGGAAATAGAAGTCCTCCTAAGGCTACGGGACCTACCTCCCAGGACCCTCTTGTTTCTCTTCTCAGACCATGGCTTTGTGGAAAATCCTTCCTTCAAGTTGGACAATAAGTATGAGTCTCCCCGTTACATACACGGCAAGGATTCCCCCTTCGAGGTGATCGTTCCCTGGGTGTGGATCATGCGTATATGATGCAGTTCATGCACATTCAGGGGCGATAATGGCCCTAATGGGCGAGGCTGGAGATCCCATTTCGGCGACACGGATGGAGATTGGCTCGGTGCCGGTATCACGAGCCACTTTTCTTGTAAGGAATTACATGCGAGAAACATTAAGAGAGGTAGAATCTCACGGTTTGAAAAAACCTCTCGGACAATGAAAAGGAAAACAAGATGAACAGAGGATTGATAAAAAAATTGATAATAGTAGCACTGTTTGTGGGAGCAGCCATAATCTTCAGGGTCTACCACTTCGAGCAGTACCTGTCCCTCCAATATGTCAAGGATTCCAAGGAGCAATTTGTCCTTCTTTACGCGCAGCACCAGTTCTTGGTCATTGGTGCCTATTTTCTCATCTACGTCCTTGTGACCGGATTTTCTTTGCCTGGGGCAACGGTCATGACCCTGGCCGGCGGTGCCCTGTTCGGTTTCTGGATAGGGCTGATAACGGTCTCCTTTGCCAGCTCCATCGGCGCAACCCTTGCCTGCATAGTGGCGCGTTTCGTGCTCAGGGACTGGGTCCAGAGAAAGTTTCACGATAAGCTCAAACCGATCAATGAGGGCGTGGAGAGGGAAGGTGCCTTTTACCTTTTCACCTTGAGGTTGGTGCCCTTATTCCCTTTCTTTATCATCAACATGGCCATGGGGCTTACACGCATGCCTATCAAGACCTACTACTGGGTGTCGCAGGTGGGGATGTTGGCCGGCACCGCGGTATACGTAAATGCCGGGAAAGAACTTTCCAAGCTTGACAGCCTGTCGGGTATCCTTTCACCAAGCCTTTTGATATCCTTCGCCATCCTGGGGGTCTTCCCGATCACGGTAAAGAAATTGCTGGGGATGTACAGGGGGAGGGTCGGAAAGCCTGCCTCGATCTCATAACCGGCTTCTTCCCAAAGCACCTAATCCCATCTATCTTTTGATGAAGTCCGTAAGCGTCATCCAGTTGAGGTTTCTGCGGGTCTTTTCCCAAGGCCCAATATCGCTCCTGAGCCATTCTCACGCCCCCATTATCCTCATAGGGCTCTCTCAACGGGTGCCTGGGGCTGGAGGCTCCGCTGGAGATAATCTCCTGGGGCTACTGCGGCCTTCGATTCAGTGTTTGGCGCCCCTGGAAAGTGCTTGGGAGAAATTTGATTGGGCCTTGAGAAAAGACCCGCAGAAACCTCCTGTCAGAGCGGATCAAGGTTCCGGCATCAACCTGTCAAGATTCGCCCTTTTCCTGCTGATCGGGCAGTGAAACAGGTCTTTGGGTCTTTTTCTCAGGGTACACGTTTGAGACCTCGGGCAGGATATCCTTGAACACGGTTCCGTATATTTCCCACACGGTCACGAAAAGTGCTGCGATTATCGGCCCTATGATGAACCCGACAATTCCGAACATGAAGATTCCCCCCAGGGTACCGAAGAGGACCAGGAGTTCATGCATGGCCGTGTCTTTCCCTATCAACCTGGGTCGCAAAAAGTTGTCCATGCTGCCCACTACGAGGGCGCAAAAAAGAGCAAGGCCTACTGCCTTTGCAAAGTGACCTCCCGCCGCGAGTATGATCGCCGCAGGGACCCAGACCAAAGCACTTCCGACGGCGGGGATGATAGAGAGGATGGTCATGATAGTGCCCCAAAACAATGCGCTATTGATGCCAACGACCGCAAATGCGATACCGGCAAGACCGCCCTGGAGGATGCCGATTAGGGCAGTGCCTTTCAGGGTAGCCCTGGTAACGGAAGTAAACTTGTCCAAGAGCCTTCTCTCGTCTTTTTCCTCCAGGGGGAGGTAATACATGACCTTTTGGAGTAGTTTGTCTCCGTCCATCAAGAAGAAAAACATGGTATATAGCAGGATTACAAGGGAAAAGAGAAAGTTTATGGTACTCCTCGTAACAGAGGAGAGGCTGTCGAGGAGAAACCTGCTGATATGCCCCACCAGTTGCCCAGCCTTGGTGAGGATGGCTCCCTGGTATGGTTCGATTCTTTCATAAAAGGGTATGTGCTCCAGGATATCTGAAAAGGCCGTAGGCTGGGAGATCTGCTTTTGAACCCATGGGGTCACGGACTGGCCCACGCTGAT
>JAFDIC010000486.1 GCA_019308525.1 Deltaproteobacteria bacterium | reverse complement strand
TCGGATAGATGTGTCGTCAGCCTGCCCCGCTGATCCGAACGTAAACCTTGATGGATATGCGGAAATGGCAGAAGAAGCTGGAGTAACGGTTAGAACTACACGCCGATGGGAAAAACGACACCCTGATCTCCGTATTGACTATTTATGGAAGGGAAGCAGGCCTGTTAACTGCGTGAATTCTTTCTATGCGTGGCTTAACAAACATAGTCGATCTCGCACAAAAACTTGGGTCAAGAATTTAAAGAAGGGAAGATATACGGATGTCGGCCCCGGCACTCCACACAAATAGAAAAGGGGCCTTTCGGCCCCCCTCCCGATGCATGGGAACGGCACCCATGCATTACTTGGTCACACTTGGTCAACACTTTACAGGAAATACCCCCTGTTTTCCCTCATATTCCCTCAAGTTCCTTTTGCAAGCTAGGTTCGAGTCCCATCACTCACCCCATTGCCGGACAAGCAGGGAGGGAGCGAGGTTTTCCCTCCTTTTCTTTTCGGCGCTTGTCAACCATTACCGCCGCCTAGGGGCAACTTCTATCACAAAGCATCAGGTTGTTAAAGGATAAAAGAGAAGATCTCAGAAAAACACCCCCTTTCGCCCAATTTCAGTGTAGACACAGATTCTAACCCACTGGGAATAGATGTCAACGCACCAGAGGCCCGAGCCTCAAAGGAGACAGGGGCCATTTTGACGCGACAACAGGCAAATAGGGCATTTTCCTAGCATAACAGGGAATTAGCCATGGAGATGTAAATATGGATAAATATTATATGCTAAACGTAAACTCTTGACAAAAAAGCAATTTTTTACTACTCTTGCTTTATTAAAATGAATTAGTTTTTATATAACAAGCTTGGTGGCTTGGTAAGAAGTCCAGTTCCCGGCGGAGTGGGATCTAAGGACCTGCGTTGCGCTTCATCTCGTTTTGATTGCGGCGTAAGCTAAGTGGGCGTCTCGCAGATGCCGCCGCTTTCTGGCGGTGATCACACGAGCCTCGCGCGGTTCCGCACGCGGGATTTCGCAAGCTCAACTTGAATGCTTGTATTTGAGGCTTTTTACTTTACCATCGCGATTTTGGCCTTTCAGGAGTTTATCAAGCTTGGATACAGGAGATTGCCCTTTGTCTGAGAGGATCGAGCGCAGAAAACACCCGAGAAAGCAGGTGAAATGGCCCATCAATATCCTCGCTGATCATGGGACCATAGAAGGGGTGATGGAGAACATCTCGCAAGAGGGTTTGTTCATTCGTTGCGAGGAACCCGTCCCGCTCAATGAGACATACCGGATTTCAATCATGCCACCGGATAGGGAAGCAATTGGAGCTGTTGGTAAGGTGGTCTGGTCAGAGCTCTACGGAATGGGAGAGAACGATTCCACCTTTGGGATTGGTATATGCCTGATAGAGATAACCGAGGAGGATCGCGAAGTGATAGAGGCCCTGATTTCAGAAACTTCATAGACCAGCCAGGGTCCACCAGTTCAAGGAAAATCCAACAGGGGTCAACGAAAGGGCGAAAGGGAAAACAATGACCTTCTGGGCAAAATCCATCCTATCCTTTGCCTGGATCGGATTCGTTCTTTTGGGTTTCCTGACGGCCTTTGAATTACTCGGAAAAAAGGAGAAGAGGTTCGAGCCGCAGGTTCTGCGCCTGATTCACAGGATCAACGGGTATGTCTCCTTTGCGCTCTTGTTGATCATCTCCTATTACTGCCTCAAGATAATGAGGGGCTCGGGCCAGGAATTGTCGGCAAGGGCGACCATACACGGGCTCTTGGCAGTTGGGGTATTCTTGTTCCTGATTCTCAAGATCCTAATCATCAAGTTCTACAGGCGATTCTTCTCTATGGTCCCGAACCTGGGTATAGGGGTCGTTATGCTGGCCCTGGGAACGACTGCCACTTCCGCCGGATACTATTTCGCCATGCGGGGGAGCGGGCCGCCCCCTGTGGCCTCGCAGGGGGCGGACGGGAAAACGGTTGAAAAGGGGGCTGCTATCTTTCGGAGGCATTGTGCAGATTGCCATTACACGGATAAGAAAGATACCAAGATAGGCCCTGGGCTCTACGGGTTGTTCAAGGCAGAGAGATTGCCCAGCAGTGGTAGGCCCGTAACAGCGGAAAACGTCAGAAGGCAAATCAGGGATCCTCTCAATGTCATGCCGGCTTTCAAGAATTTCACGCAGGAAGAGGTGAGGGCCCTGATTGCGTTCATGAGGTCTCTCTAGTTGACGTCGCCCAAAAAGAGTATCCAGAAAAGGGCCTTCAGCCCAGCTTGTCGAGCAGTTCCCTGGTTACTTCCTTGACCCCGGGTCTGCCGTCGATCTCAATGATCCTGGGCTTCCCGCCGTTTTGTTTCGATAGTTCCTTGAAATAGTTTATGGCCGCCATCGTGCCATTTTCAGCGTCGTAATATATGTCATGTCTCTTGTCTATGGCCTTCTCGTCCTGGTCGTCAGACCTGGTCTTGAGATCTCCTCCGCAGATCCTGCACCTGTCCCCATCCGGCTTGATGGCATCTATGTAGATGTTATTGGGGTGATTGTTATCATTGACGCACAGTCTGCGGCCCATAATGCGTTTTTTCGCGATCTCCCTGTCCAGAATGATCTCGATTAGGATATCAAGGTCAATACCTTCCGCCTTGAGAGCCTTGTCCAGTTCCCGGGCCTGGGTCAGGTTCCTCGGGAATCCATCCAAGAGCCAACCCTTCTTGCAGTCATCCTCTTTGAGTCGGGCGAGAATCATGGGGATCGTGATGCTGTCCGGAACAAGGTCGCCTCGATCTATGTATTCCTTGGCCCTTTTCCCCAGATCCGTACCCCTCGAAATATTGTCCCGGAAAATGACCCCGGTTTCAATGTGCGGGATATGATATTTTTCCTTTATTTTGGTTCCCTGCGTTCCTTTGCCGCATCCGTTTGGTCCGAATAGGATAATGTTCATGTTCCTAGGCTCCTCCACGTGAGATTGAATGTAACCCGAGTGCACCGGATATCTGCATCCAGCTTCTTTACCACAACAGGGCGAGTTGAATCAACATGAATGTCGCTATCAACTTTCGAACAGAAAAGATTCCAGGAGCTGACGACCGTTTTCATAGCAGAGCTTGCTTTTCTTGGCGTTTTCCTCAGAAAACGAGTTGACCCTGGCATCTTTCTCAATATCACCCCTCTTTGCCCAGGCAAAAGGAGCGGGCTCCGGGGAATGGGTCCGCTTTACCATGGGTGTCAGGTGATCACTCACAATCATGATCCGGTAATCCCCAAAGGGATTCAATCCTTCCAGCAAGGGGCTCAGCACCTTCTTATCGATATCCTCGATCGCCTGGATCTTT
>JAFDIC010000048.1 GCA_019308525.1 Deltaproteobacteria bacterium | reverse complement strand
ACACCAAGGATATGTCCTTTGAAGTAGTGGAAAACAGCCAGAGCCTCAATCTACCGCAAGGCGCAGGGATACAGGCGGCCCAGAATATCGCAAATCATAAACCGGACGTGGTGTTGACCGGAAACTGCGGGCCAAAGGCCTTTAGTGCGCTCCAGGCGGCAGGCATAAAGGTCGTGGTCGGTGTTAAAGGTAAGATAAAGGATGCTGTTCAAGCATACCTGGATGGCGTCCATAAACCGGCAGATCAGGCCAACGTGAAAGGGCACTGGGCATAAGGATCAGGGGCGCTGGGGCTAGCCCGGGTGGAACTACGGAGGTAAGGCGAATGCCCATATATGAATATCGTTGCAGGAAGTGCGGGCATGTATCCGAGTACCTGACGGACATGAATGGAGATCAAGTGGTCTCATGCAAGAATTGCGGGAGCAAAGGGATGGAAAAACTTCTCTCTGCACCCTCCCTTTTATCACGGACCCCAGAGAGGGCTCCCGGCCATACCTGTTGCGGCCGGGAAGAAAGGTGTGAAACGCCCCCCTGCTCCGATGGAGGTACATGCAGCCGGGGATAAACTTTTTGGATACCATATGATACAGGTATGGGATATAGCATGAGGGTAGCAATTCCCGTGTGGGATGACAAGATCTCCCCGGTCCTTGATACTGCTTCACGACTCTGGGTTGTGGACCTGGGGAATCAAGGTCCGACTTCCCGTTTCGAGATTCTTATCAAGGAACAGGACCTCTCAAAGCGATGTTCGCGGATCGTTGGTTCAGGTATTGACACCCTCATATGCGGCGCCATATCGCGACCCCTTATGAATATGCTCGAATCATCCGGAATCAATATCATCCCGGGGATTGCAGGCCATAGAGACGATGTCTTGGATGCCTATATTAAGGGAACCTTGTTCAATTCAAAATTCTTGATGCCAGGATATGACGATTTCAGGCGTGCCCCGCAGAACAACGGCAGGGCCCCTGCTAAAGAATAGATTCTCAGAGGAGGTTATATAGATAATGGCGGTGAACGGTAAGACCTGCGAATCCAATCGCAACCAGGATGAACGTCAAATTCAGGAAGCGGAAATAAGGGAGAGGTTACAACATATCAAGAACAAAATCATTATCATGAGTGGAAAGGGCGGCGTTGGCAAGAGCAGCATAGCAGCCTATCTCGCAGTCCTGCTTGCAAAAAAAGGGCTCAGCGTCGGGCTTATGGACGTGGATCTCCACGGCCCCAGCATCCCCAGGATGCTGGGCCTGAGGGGTTCCATTCAACCCTCTGCTCGTCCCGGCAAGGCAATGCCGGTAAGGTTTATGCCCAACTTGCACGTGATATCCATCGAGTCCCTCATGGGAGAGGACAAAGACGTAGCCACCATCTGGAGGGGACCGATCAAGATCGGGGTGATAAGGCAATTCATCTCTGACATAGAGTGGCCTGAGCTGGATTACCTCATTATTGACTCCCCGCCCGGCACGGGTGACGAACCCCTGACTGTAGCCCAGACCATTCCAGACGCAAAGGCCATAATAGTCACCACGCCGCAGGAGATTTCCCTGGCCGATGTGAGAAAATCCATCAATTTCTGTCGGCAGGTGAACATGGAGATTCTCGGAGTGGTAGAGAACATGAGTGGTTTTCAATGTCCCCACTGCGGAAAACCCATAGACCTCTTCAAGACCATGGGAGGAGAGCTTGTTGCAGCAAAGGAACACCTGAGGTTCCTGGCCAGATTACCTGTAGAGCCGGAGGTCGTAAGAATGGGTGATTCAGGGACGGTGGCAAGCCTCGAGCAGGACCAATTGCCATTCACTAGGAATTTCCTGAATATGGTTGACCAGGTTATCAAATTGACGAGCAAGGAGGTCAACTTACCAATGGCTGAACAAAAAGATCTACAAAAAAGCCTCTCAAATGCGGAGAAGAGCCTGAAGTTTGCAATACCGGTGGCCGAGGGAAAACTGTGCTCCCACTTTGGCCATTGTGAACAGTTTGCGATAATCGAGACCCAAAACGGCAAGATAGAACGCACAACCATGCATACCCCTCCACCCCATGAACCTGGGGTCTTGCCCAGGTGGCTCCACGAACAGGGTGCCGATGTAATCATAGCTGGTGGAATGGGCTCGCGTGCACAGCAGCTATTCAGAGAAAGCGGTATAGAGGTCGTCACGGGGGCCCCCATGGATTCTCCAGAAGCCCTGGTCAATCAATACCTTTCCAGGACCCTCATTACAGGCCCTAACGTCTGTGATCACTAGTAGCGACGGTGTGATTTTCTCTTGAATTCGGGCCTGACGCTATTTACGCCAATTTACAGGCAACCGGGAGGAAACTGAACCCATGGGTGAGAGGACGGACGATTTTGTGCAAGAGTTACAGAATTGCATTACGGATGAAATCAAGGAGACTTACGGAGAGATTGCGTACCGGCGCTGGCTAAGTCCGCCGAACAGGGGCGCATTGCCAAGCCCGGATGGTCATGCGATATTGAGGGGTGTATGTGGGGATACCATGGAGATCTTCCTGCAATTTGAAAACGACAGAGTCATCAATGCGTCATTCCAAACGGACGGATGCGGGGCAAGCGTGGTATGCGGCTCTTTTGCAGCGGAGATGGCCCTGGGGAAAGACCCTGATGAGATTCTGGAGATCACGGCGGAATCAATTATTGAGAAACTGGGGAAGTTGCCCAGGGACGATACACACTGTGCCTCTCTGGCGGCCGAGACACTGCACGAGGCCCTTAATGACTACATGGTCAGAGAGACCAGGAAAACCAAGCCGGTGAACTATGAATGAATACTCCCGATTTCCCCAAGAAATCTCTTAACAATGGGAAAACCCGGCTTGAGAAAGGAAGCATGATGATTGCTGTATTTCCCAGCTCAAGGGGATTTGGATAAGATCCCTGGATGTCTCATATTGCTTAGTCCCAGTGACCTCGACTCAGAGGAGACTGGCTAGGTAGCGGGCAGTGTTCTCCGCCCCGTCCAGGTTCACCCTTCCCCGGGCAGGAGGAGGGGATTCCAGCATGGCCTTGAGTTCGCGGAAAAGTCGTGTAGAGTGGGCCTGTCGTTCCTCCAGGAACACGAGGTTCCCGGCTTGTTTTGCCAGCTTCGCGACGTGATCCTCCTGCTCCCTGTCCTGCATTCCCCGCACCACGACTACGGAAGGTTTTTGGGCACCAAGGACATCGGTCATGCTGTTGTAACCCCCGTAGATCAGAGAGACCCTCGAATTCAAAAGGCTCCTAAAGTATCTTGGCCCGACCTCCCGCAAAACACAAAATGGCAGGGACTCCAGGGCCTCCCTCACTTCACTCTCTGTCTCCCCTAGGACCCTGGAGCCCAAGTAAAGGTGCCATGTCCCATAGCCGTCTCCCAGGCGTTCCAGGGCCCCCGCAATCTCCTTTAGAAGGAAAGACGTGTTTTCGCCCGTCCAGGGAACGGAAACCGCCCCGGCTGTATCTTCATCGCTGGTTTCCCCCAGGGACCTATCAAGCTGAACAAGCTCTTTCATCCTGGACACATACCCTACCTCCCTGGGCCTGGTACTATAGCGATGATGTATATTCATCAAGGGGCCGTTGCCAAGGATCCTGGAGTCTCCATACCACACTATTCCATGGTAATGAGCCTTAAAGGTCGAAATGGCCGTGTCCGACCACACGCTGTTCACATCGCCTATGACAGCCCGCATTCCCAGGAGCCACTTGGTTCTGCCTGGAGATTTCTCCTTCAGGGCTGGAACCAATTCCCGGCGCTTCCCCTGCGGACTGTGGTCTACCAGGATACAGCGGGGATCATTGACCCTTACAATAGATCGGATGAGTTCCCCCCGCATTATTCCGATCTCCTTGGGTGAAAAGTTCGAATAGCCTTCCCTGCTTATTGATTTTCCATCCACGACTTGGGACTCATAGGAAGGGAGCTTGATCCAATCAAGGTGGGCGCTCGCGATCAGTTCAGCAGACTCCTTGCACCCTGACAGAAAGAGGACCCTCATATCAGGGAAAAGCCTCCGCATGGCCATACCCACGGCAATTGCTCGACTCGCGTGACCGAGACCTCTCCCGTCGTGGGCATATATCAACAGATCAAGCCTTGGAAACTCCATGTCCGCATGGTATAGAAGGCCCCCTCAAATGTCAATTTGAACAGGAGGGTTCAAGTGACTGTTTGACAAAAATGTTGACAGTCCAAGCAATCCGCCTCTAAATAGGCAAGAGATCGCCAGGTTGTATCAGTGCTTTATGCCTCGATTTTCCACTGACCGAGAACGGGGGTGAGACTCGCTCCATGAAAATCGCCTTTTACATGCCCTTCAAGCCCCTGGGACACCCCGATCCTTCGGGTGACCTGGTTACAGGAGCAGGGCTTTACTCCTATCTCCAGACCCGGGGACACGACATATACCAGGTCAGCGGCCTGAGGACCCGCTGGATCTATTGGAAGCCATGGCTGTGGCCCCGGTTCCTCAGAGAAACCATCAGGGTCGACAGGTTTCTCGGCAGGGCAAGGCCCGACATCTGGATAACTTACCACTCCTATTACAAGTCGCCTGATATCTTGGGCATGAGATGCTGCCGGCCCCTTGGTATTCCCTACGTGATTTTCCAGGGGATCTTTTCCACCAAGAGACGCAGGAGGATGAAGTCCCTTCCGGGTTACATCCTGAATTCCATGGCCCTTTCCAGAGCGGATCTGGTGTTCACCAACAAGCGAAATGACGAGAGGAATCTCATGAGGATCGTTCCGGGGGACCGGCTATTCTATGTAAGGCCGGGGATTGATCCCGGCCTCTTCTCTTTTGATGAAAGGGCCAGGCAAGATTTACGCAGCTCTTGGCATGTTGGCAATGAGCCGGTCATCCTATCCGCAGCCATGCTCAGACCTGGAGTGAAATCTCAGGGGATAGGGCTGGTAATAGAATCATGCTCTCAGCTCTTCAGGCAAGGACTGCGCTTTAAGCTTGTCATAGCAGGCGATGGCAAGGAAAGGAGCAATCTCGAAACCCTTGCCCGGAACCTTTTGCCCGGTCGAACTCTCTTCCTGGGGAAGATCGAACCTGATGAAATGCACAGGTTCTACAGCGGCGGGGACCTATTCGTATTCCCCGGCATCCAGGAGAGCCTTGGGGTTGTCTACTTGGAGGCCCAGTCCTGCGGGCTTCCCGTGATAGCGCTGAGCGCCTGGGGGGCTTCGGAGGCTGTAGTCCACGGGGAGACAGGTCTCCTTTCCCAACCCGATGAGATGGACAGGTTCCGGGGCCACATCGCTCTGCTCCTCAAGGACACGGCTCTCAGGAAACGGATGGCACTTGCAGCCCGGCGACATATTCGGGAAAGGCATGATGCAAGCAAGAACTACAGGATCATGGAAGAGATCCTCTCGAGGATGGCTCAAGTTGGTTAAGTTCTATCCCTCTGCCTTGCTCCCTTCCTTCCCTGTCTTTTTCAGCACCACTATGGTCACATCGTCCTCAAAGTTCCTGTCTATCCCTTTGTGTCGCTCGACCGCTCCCAGTATGGACTTGAGAATCTCTCGGGCGCTGCGATCCTCCCTGATCTCCTCCATGAACCTTTTCTGGCCCTTTAGGCTTTCAAATGCCTCACCCCTCTCATTGAAACACTCTATCAATCCGTCAGTCTGGAGTATCAGGACATCATTCTCCTTCAAGGTGAAACTGTGTTCCGGAATCCTGGTCTCTTTATCACTTCCCATGCCCAGGGGCGTCCCCTTCATCAATATCAACTCTGCCCTCGCCTTGGCGGAATCATGGTAGATCGGGGGCACTCCGCCTGCCGACGCCAAAGTGCATTCACCGCTAAGGGTGTCATAAATCAGGTAAAGAGCGGTGATAAAGATATCGTGCTCATAGACGCTGAAAGACCTCTCATTGATCGTTCGAAGGACCTGGGAGGGGCTCAGGGAATCCCCTTTGTATTCATCAAAGAGGGTCTTGAATTGGATGGTGGCAAGGCCCGGCATGACGCCATGACCCACCACATCAATGATTACCACGCCGAGGTGTTGGTCGCTGACCTGGTCCATAATGAGAAAGTCTCCGGATACCCTGCTGCTCGGCCTGAAATGGAAGTCGATGTCGAGGTCTTCCACCTGGTCCAGGAAGGCCCTATCGGGTATCAATGCCCGCTGAAATCGTCCGGCAAGTGCCAGCTCATCGTTCATGATCCTGTTCTGTTCCTCTATCCTCTTTTGTGCAGCGTGTAAGGCCTCTCTGAAGGACTTGTCGATGAATAGCCCGCATTCAAAATCTTTGAAAATCCTGATAATCTCTTTGGCCTGTTCCCGCCTGAGGACTGACCCATGTTGAGGCGCTATCAGTTCGATGTCACGGCCTTCGAACCTGGTCATGGCATAGAGTAGTATCTCCTTTGCCGGCATGTAGTCCCGGTGGAAGGAAGAAATTTCCTCAAAGTAGCCCTCGCCCGCAAAAAGGTCCCATCTCTCCGTCATCCCGCCGAATATGTCCCCCGAGAAAAGCACCCTGTCTTCCGCAAAGTAAGTGGCTATCGCACCTGGGGCATGGAGGTAAGGGGTATGAATGAACTCGAGATCAGGTCCTCCCGGTATCATCAATCTGCCCTCCGGTAGCTGATCCGAGTACAGGTACTGCAAGTCTCCACCATAGTGCCGAACGAGAACTGATGTCCTCCTGTGCGTAACCACCTTGCAGGAAACGTTACCCTCAGCTCTCAGCGCTTCCATCAACATGGCGATGTTGCCGCATACGTCAGGATCCTGGTGCTGAACAACCACGTGGGAGATACGTTCCAGGGGCATGACCTCAGAGACCTTGCGCACCAGATCGCCGAAATACAATACACTGCCGGGATCAATTATGACGCCCCGCTTGTCATGGGAGATAAGGTACGAATTACACTGAAAGGTATCCGACCGGTCCACGGCGCCTACCCAGTAAACATGTTCTGAAACCTTGATGGGCCTACGGTAGTCCACTGGTCCTTTCCTTTGACTCCTTATCTCCGGCGCCGGGAAAGAATATCCACTCGCAGGATGGAATCAGGGAGTTCCTCATGACAGGGGCCATTCAAACCGTGCTGAACCCCCAAGTTCCTCTTCTATGCGTAGGAGCTGATTGTACTTGCAAACCCTTTCGGACCTGCAAAGGGAGCCTGTCTTTATCTGTCCTGTTCCGGCCGCAACGGCGAGGTCTGCTATGAAATGATCTTCCGTTTCGCCTGACCGATGGGATATGACCACGTTCCAACCCGCCCTCTTGGCCGTCTCTATGGCTTCCATGGTCTCCGTAAGGGTACCTATCTGGTTCAGTTTTATGAGCACTGCGTTAGCCGCCCTTTCCTTGATTCCTCTTCTTATCCGTTCCGTGTTTGTCACGAATAGGTCGTCTCCTACAATCTGGATCCGGTCTCCAAGCTCCTGTGTCATCTTCCTCCAGTTGGCCCAGTCGTTTTCAGCAAGGCCGTCTTCGATGGAGAAGATGGGGTATTTATCTACCCAATCCCTATAGAACTCTATCATCTCCGAAGGGGCCTTCTTTGAGTTGTCGGACTTGAAAAACACGTACTGTCCTGTACGATAAAAGGATGAAGCCGCCGGGTCCAGTGCCAGGACTACGTCCTTCCCGGGCCGGTAGCCCGCCTTCTTGATTCCGGCCAGGATCATCTCTATGGCCTGTTCGTTGGAACCAAGATCAGGCGCAAATCCCCCCTCGTCTCCCACCGCAGTGGAAAACCCCTTCTCTTTCAACACGCCGGCCAGAGCGTGGAACACCTCCGTCCCGATCCGCAGGGCCTCCTTGAATGTCTTCCCTCCGATTGGCATTACCATGAACTCCTGGAGATCCACGTTGTTGGCTGCATGTAATCCTCCGTTGAGGATGTTCATCATGGGCATGGGCAACCGGCACGCATTTGAGCCGCCGATGTATTTGTAAAGGGGCATGTAAAGGCAGTCCGCGGCTGCCCTGGCAACGGCCATGGAGACCCCCAGGATCGCATTCGCCCCCAGCTTGGACTTATTCGGCGTCCCATCGAGCTCTATCAGGGCCCTGTCGACACCACGCTGGTCAAAGGCATCCATTCCTGCAAGGGCAGGAGCAATGACCTTGTTCACGTTTTCAACGGCCTGCTCCACCCCTTTGCCCATATAACGCTTTCTCCTCTTGTCCCGCAGTTCCAGGGCCTCGTGTTTGCCGGTGCTTGCACCGGAAGGCACTGCTGCCCGGCCCAATGCCCCCTCGCTTAGCTCAACCTCGCACTCCACAGTGGGGTTCCCCCTTGAATCAAGGAGCTCCCTTGCCCTGATCGCCTCTATTCTGCACATAATATTCCTCCTTCCCAACTTCCTTCTTGCACTAGGCAGTACTTGTGAATCATAAGGGCTTTTTGTGCGTAATACAACAGCAAAAAACCCTAAGCTGTTATTGCATTTCCGCTGGGCTGGATCGGAAGTGATTTGAACGCAGGATTTTGAAGTTCTGTGCTTTATCCTGGCATAGAAAGCCTGGTCCTCTGGCCCGGGATGTTTACTCTTCTTCAGGGAGGTGCGGAAGCATGGTGACGAGGGCGGCGGTGAACCAGAAGGGTTCCATGATTCTGACGATAATAAAGGTATTCGCACCCAGGCCGTGAAACAGCAGACCGATGAATCCAGCCAGAAAACCCATTGAAAGACCCTTTTCAAAGCCATCCCTTGAGGCCTCATAACTGCTCCACGCTTGTTTGAGTATGGCATACATGAGCAGGAAAAAGGCCAGGAGCCCAATCGCGCCTGTCTCCGCAATGACCCTGATGTACTGGGCGTCCACAAACCGGTAGCCTGTGACACCAAAACCTAAAAGGGGATGCTTGGCTGAGTCGGCGATCGCATCCCTCCAGCTGATCAGCCTGGCCGAGGTGGATGTATCCAGCTTCACTCCTGCCACCTTGACCACGTCTCTCCTTTTCGAGCCCTGGGTAAACGTGTACTTGACCCTTTCCTTTGTCACGCTGGGGGCAAGCAACGGCAAGGCAATGGTGAACACTAGTGCGGCCAGTATGAGCCAAGCCTTCTTTTCTGATATGAAAATGAAGGTCAAGAATGCAGGTATCGCAGCGATGTAGGAACTCCTTGACTGGGTGTAAAACAGGGGGATTAGAAAGAGTATTATGGGGGGAAAAAACAGGGATTTTCTTGGAGCAGGGCCAGATGTTATCAACAGGCCCGCTGCCAGGGAGATCATGAACACAAGGTACCCTCCGAAGGTATTGGGTTCTCCGACCTCTCCCTCGAAAGGCGCAGAGACCCTTCCGCCCCCTGGTATCTGGGCGATCCCGATCAATGATACTATTATACAAGTAAACAGCATGGCCCACACGTACTTACGGGCCTGCCCCTTGTCCTTAATGTGGTTGGTAACCATGAAGAACACTATAATGTACTCAAAGTACTTCAAGACAAAGAAAAAGCCCGTCTTAAGGTGGACCCTGCCGAACAAAGCCCCGATCAGAGTGGAAACCAGGCATATTATCATGTAAAAGGCTATGGGCCTGTTCAAGGGGGTCTTCAAGAAGAGGCCCAGATCCTTGTTGATGGCCATCTTTGCCAGCCAACCGAACCCTATGATGACCAGGAGGAAATCATCCAGCCGCAGGGTCACTCCCCTGCCCATGGAAGAACCCGCGGTAGAACCCACAATAAACTCGGGGCTGAGGAGCATGGAAAATATGAGTACGTACAGACAGATTTCCGTGCTGACAAAGCACAGGACGAAGACCACGAGACCTGCCGCCAGGGCCAGCGTCTTGGTAAAGGAGAGCATGGGAATAATTATGGCAAAGGCGATCAGCACGAAAAGGAGCAACAAAAGGGGTAGAATCAACTCCATGGTGGTCTGGCCCTCTTCTCTAAGCAATCCGATTCTCCCTGTGCCCTCCTGCATCATCGTTCCACCACTTTGCTTATGATACCCTTCAACTGGAGATCCTTCTGGTTCCCTTCGGCGCCCTCCTTGGTGACATAGGCCCCCACAAGGAGCATCGCCTTTCCAGCCCCTCGCCTGATTACGTAAGGAGTCAACCCCATGGACTCCAGTTCTTTCACTCTCGCCTCTAGTTCCCCATCCCTTTCAAATGTGCCCACGAGATTCGCATATCTCGTCATTTTCACTTCCGCTTCCTGGAGGCCTCTTTCCTCTTTGAACTCTTCCGCCTCTCCAGGAGAGCGGAAATATCCCGTAAAGACCCTGTACCATACCCCTTTACCCTTGAAACGCACCTTCGCCCAGTATGTCCCAATGCCTTTTTTCCCGTAAAAGGCCTTTGCCTTCTTTGCCAGGGCAATGTTACGGAAGGAGCCCAAATAGAGCGAATAGGGATAGAGTGGCTCCTTTTCAGGTACTGGCACTTGGGTCACAACCCCCAAACCATGAGATCCCTCCGGAGAGAGGGTCGGCTCCTTCCCCAACTCCCTCTCCGCCCCTTGGAGCTTGACTTCAGGGGTTGTGCCTTGTTCCTCCCGCTTTTCCCCTTTTCTCTCCTTTTCCTCAGGCCTCCCACCCATTGCTGGGGGTTCTCCTCTCCCTGTCTTCCTTGTCTTGATCTCCCCTTTCAACAGGCTCCTCTTTACCAGAGGCTTGGGGGGCTCCTTTTTCGTGGGAGGTTTCTCCGATGACAGCCATTCCCCCGGGTCGATCATGCCGTTGTGCCACAGTAAACCCAGGGCCAGGATCACCAGGGCGATAAGCAGGAGCACTGACCTAAGTGGTCCTTTCTTCTTCCCGCTAACTTCAGAAGGTTTCTCCAGGCGCTCAGAGTGCCACTCCTGGTCCAAATCCGTTGGCCTCTCTTTGCTCCTCCATCCCCGGAAAAGCCCCTTTCCTGGAAAGCCTTTATTCTTTTTCCCGTCTACCACCCTGTAGGAGTAATAGTACTTGTAGTAGTCCTTGAAGTCCGGGCTTATCTCCGGTTTCATCCCGTTGAGTACCACGCCGATAAGATTACACCCGATTTGCTCCAGTTGGGCCTTTGCCCTTTTCAGCAAGACCCTGGAAACTGCTCCCACGCGGTAAACCAATACCACACCGTCCATCTTGGAAGCGACTATTGATGCGTCGGCAGTGGAAACAATGGGAGGAGAATCAAAGACTATGAGATCGTATTCCTTCTTCGCTTCCTCGAGAAAGATGTCAAACCGCCTGGATTCCATCAGTTCAGCAGGGTTGGGGGGTATGTTGCCCGAAGTAATAATATTCAAATTATCCAGGCCCGGGGTAAGCATCACTTCATCGAGGGACATCTTCCCCATGATAATGTCTGTTATGCTCTTTACCGTATCGCGCCAGGGGTGGTTCCCCAGGATGACCTCCGCCAGTCCTGGGGCATTTTCAAGTCCAAAGACCTTGCCCATTACAGGTTTGCGCATATCGGCACCAACAAGGAGCGTCTTGACCCCCGCCTGGGCCATGGTGATGGCAAGGTTTGTGGAAACCAGGGTCTTGCCTTCCTGGGGCGATGTGCTGGTGACCACGACACTCTTAATCCTCTTTTCTGCAAACTTGAATTGGACATTGGTCCTGAGGGCTCGGAAGCTTTCCGCCATCATGGACTTGGGCGCGTAGTGTGAGGCCAAATGAGGAGTCTGCAAAAGGTGCCTATTCTTCAGTTCTTCGGCCACATGGGCCTTGAGGCTCCCCATGATCTCCTTTACGTCCGAGTGGGGGATAACTCCAAGGACCTGTGCGCCTATGGTCTGCTCCACGTCTTCAATCGCTCCCAGGGATGTGTCAAAGGCCTCTACAATGAAGGCCGAGACAAGGCCGATGACCAGGCCAATAACAATCCCCAGCACTGCTGTGGCCGCCGTCTTTGGGGGGTTCACCGGGGCAGCGGGAAGAAGCGCCGGCTTCACGATGGTGATTTCCTCGGGTTTTTCAGCCTTCCGAATCAGGGCCTCCTGGTTTTTCTCCTCCAGGAGGGCCGTCATGTCATGGTAGAGATCTACCTTCCTCTTTAACCTATCGTATTCCAGCTTCTTCTCCATTATGTCATTCGTGCGTTCCTGGAGTGCTTCAAGTTCCTCGAAAAGGCTCTGCTCCTTCTTTTCGAGGTCTCGAAGGTCTAGCTGCAATAGTATCTTCATCTTGCGAGCGGTCTCGATGATCTTTCGGCTTATGGCCACCACTTCCGGGTGTTTCGAAGTGAAGTCCTCAAGCAGAGTATCCCTTTTCAGGAGAAGTTCGACGAGGATTCCGTTCGTGCTCCTGTACTGCTCATCGGCCCTTGAAGAGTAGAAGTTCATCCCTGAGCGAACGGGATTCTTGATGAACCCGGTCAATCTTTCAAGGACGACCTCGAGTTCCCTCCTCGCATCTCGGACGTTTCGAATTTCTTGCCTTATCTCCTGCTTCCTCTGAAGAAGGTTCTCGCTCTGAAGTTCAAAGGAGATGATCTGGTTTTCCTGTGTGAAGCGATTGAATTCTTCTTCCGACTCCTTGAGCTTCTGTCTCACCTTTTTGAGCTGGTCGGCAATGTATTTCAAGGCCTCGGCCGTCCGTTTCATCTGTTGCTCTGCATGCATGGCCTTGTAAGTGCGGGCAACTGTATTGGCCAGCCTCTGGGCAAAGGCGGGATCGCCGTTAGACGCGCTGATGTTGATGATGTTTGTGAACCCCTCTCTAGATACCTTCACCTTGGACTGAAGCCCCTCGATGATACTGATATGCCTGGGCTTGATAAATTCCCGCTTCACCGTGCCCTTCGGAATAAGGCACATCTCCTCCGCCACCCTCTGGAACACAGAAAAACTGTTCAGTATGGATATCTGGGTTTCCATGTCATCGCTGTCAGACCAGGAAATGGTCCTTGCATAGAGCCCTTCGACCGTGGTCTGCTTTTCAAACTTTATGCTACAGGTAGCCGTGTAAAGGGGTGGCGGAGCGCGAAATGTGGAAAACAGGGTGCTGAAGGTCCCCAGGGCGATAGCGATGATTATCACGACAGCCTTCCTCTTCTTGAGTATCCTCCAGTATTCTCTTAGGTTTATGTCGTATTGAGCCAAGCCGGATGCCCTCCAAGGGGAAACTCAGGGGCTTCGCCCCAACTGGAATCATGGGACACTGGAACAATGCACTTTGCGGAATTGGCTGGATGGGTTAAAGGGAAAATCGAAGTGAAGAATTCGCGTCAAATCCATCCACCCGGCAAAAGAGGAATCTACATCATTCCATTATTCCGCCATTCCATTATTCCATGTGTGAGGCAAGATTACTAAGCCTCAGCAAGTATCCATAATCTCAATAAGTTGTTGACATTCCGGGATGTTACTGAACATCGACCTTGTAACCCGTTACATACTTCTCCGCAAATTCGCCCGGCCAAAGGAGTATGTCCAGTAAAGGCAAAACGTTTCTGATCCAGCGATTCACGTCGCCTATCCGTCTCGGGGGCACGTACACCAGGTCACCGTCCTGCAAGGGGATATTCTGCACTATATCCGCATCCCGCAATATGGCATTGACATCCGCCATCATAACCAGGGGTTCCGTGCCCGGCCTGTAGCCCCTTATGATCAAGGTGTTTTCTTCCTTAGCCGCGTCAGTAAAGCTCCCTGCCAGGGAAAGGGCCCCCAGGAGATCCTGCGCCTGTTTCAATGGATATATTCCCTGTCTCACAACTTCTCCCAGCACGTATACCCTGTCACCAAAAGTGGGCAATTCAGGCACCGTTACAACGTCTCCCGCGTCGATAATGACGTTCTGGACCTGGTCACCCCTGGAAATGATGTCGTAGAGGTTGATAGTGTAAGTCTCACCTCGTCTTGTTAGCTTGACTCTCCTGATATCCGCGTCAACCGTATAGCCTCCGGCCAGGGCGATCAAGTCCACCAGGGTGGTCTTGCCCTTCAGGTAGACCCTGCCGCTTGCCGCCTTACCTACTGTCGTAGCCTGGAGAGACGTGAGGAAGCCTATGATCATTGCACTCTTACTCTTGTATTCCTTGACCATGACTTCAATTCTGGGTTTCCTGATGTAGTTTGACAGCTCCCTTGTAAGGGCTTCGTCTAATTGACTCGGGGTCATCCCAGCCACGTACAGGTCATCCACAAAGGAGTAAGAGATTCTACCAAGGCTATTTACAGTCACCCTGGTCGTCTCCACCCGATCCCCAATATGAGACTTGATCTCCAGGACGTCCTTGGGCCCGATCCTATACTCCGGGACACCGGATACCTCGGTAAAGACCTTATTCTCTTTCACTTTGCTCATCTCCAGGAGTCTTTTCCTCTTCTCCTTTGTCATTATCTCCTTGCGGGACACCTTGACCTTTCTCTCCTCGACCAATTCCTTGACCGGCACACCCTTGACCGGTGGCGCATGATAATAGCAAGAAGTAAGGAGGGTAAACAGAAACAGGCAAGGCATAAGAAGCAAAGGCGACCTCAAGTGGGTCTTGATATTCTTCTTGGCGGTGGGCTTCCTAACGTGCATGCACATGCGAGTCAATCTCCCTCCGGGTTGCTGTGTCTGTTTAGTTGAACATTCAAAGGTCCCTCTCATCGATACCCTGGGTGACATACAGGAGGGGGTTTTCCGATAGGGGCACCAGTTCCCTCCTTCCTATCCTGTTGCCCTGGCTGTCGTAGAGGAGCTCTATTACGGGCCTCAAGGGATGCTCTTCCCTTGTAGAAACCACTCGACCAATGTACTTGTTGTTGAGCTTTACTATGGTTCCGACCGGGAAGAGAGATATCT
>JAFDIC010000485.1 GCA_019308525.1 Deltaproteobacteria bacterium | reverse complement strand
CCTTCAGCAACTCGCTCACTGGGTTCGTTCTTGACAAATATGTCTGGTCAGATTCTCGTATCGAGCCACTCTGGCGATCTAATTTCGCGGGTTCCGATCCAATCTATTCGGCGCCTGTATAAGGACAACGGTGAAACTCGACTTGGGCGCGTAAGAGACGGAGGCCTTTCTGAGCGAGAACTCCAGGCAATTGACTATAGCATTCGTCTTACGCGAGGCGCATATGTCTTTTCTCGCTCGTGGCTTCTGGTCGAGGGGGAATCTGACTATCACCTGATGCCTCTTCTTTTTGAGATAATGGGATACTCGCAAGATGACGTTAGTTTCTCCGTTCTTGAAATCAGTCAGGTAATGGACAAAGGTGAACCCTTCATAAAATTCGCGAAGGCCTTGGGTATCGAGTGGTTTCTGATGGCGGACGGTGATGCCGCCGGGCGGAGTTATCTTGATCGGGCGTCGAAGTACGTTGAGTCCGGAGAAGAACTCTCGGATCGGGCGAGGCAGTTGCACCAACCTGACATCGAACACGAGTTCTGGAAAGGTGGGTTTGAAGCCTTTGTGGAAAAGATGGTATCAGAAACTCGAAAGAAAGCAATTGACAGAGAGGTAAACAACGATCAAGATGAGAGGACGAAACGTATGATAAGGGCGGCAGTTAAGAAGAGTGGAGGGAAGCCTGCCTTTGCGCGAATTTTGGCAAATGAGGTCAAGAAACGGGGGCCCGAGAGCATTCCACAGTCCATCCAGGGCATTATCAGCCGCGTCGGCCAGTTGGCCAGAGGTTAACATGATCGATCTTGCGTCACTTAACGAGAATCAGCGGAAGGCGGTGGTGTGGGATGATGGCCCCCTCCTTGTGCTGGCAGGCCCAGGATCAGGCAAGACGCGTGTTCTGACCTATCGAATTGCGCGAATTCTGGAGAAATCTGAAGGCGGGCATTTTCGGGTTCTTGCGCTTACTTTCACAAACAAGGCGGCTGCGGAAATGCGAGGCAGGGTCGAGGAGTTGGTACCCAAGGCTGTCGGCCGGGTACGACTAACCACCTTTCACTCCTACGCAGCCGAATTGCTTCAGCAGCATGGCAATCACCTCAGTTTCCGGCCAGATTTTCAGATACTCTCAAATGATGCGGACCGAGAAGCTTTGCTTGATCAAGTTCTGTCGGAAATGAGAAAGGACCTCTCCCAAGCGCTTCCAGATCACTTCAAGGCGTCCCCCCTTCTTCCGGCTGTAACGAGACTCCTTGATCGGTGCGTGCCACCAGATCAAGCCGAAGAAATGCTTCAGAACTCCAATGTCGAGAACGCTATCGCATTGGCGAGGGTATATCGGAATTACAGGGCCGCGCTTCGACGCAGCAATTCCCTTGATTTCCCCAGCCTCATTGCGGAATCGCTTGACCTGCTGGAGAAGCACCCCTTTCTGGTTAAACATATCCGGAAGGTCTACACACACATTCTTGTAGATGAATTCCAAGATACAAACCATTCACAATATCGTATACTTTCGCTTATCACAAGGCCGGATCCTTCCACCCTGTTCGTCGTAGCCGATGACGACCAGATTATCTATCAGTGGAACGGGGCGAATCCCAAGCGCATACAGTCGTTACGAGACGAGTTTGGCGTTTCCGAAATACAACTCCCTGAGAACTATCGATGTCCGTCCCCCGTGATCGAGCTGGCGAACGCACTAATCTCCAGAAACCTGAATCGATCGGCCGGGAAGAAGCCTCTTGTAGCCGTTAAGCAAGGTAATAACGGCGATGTTATACGCGTATTCAGCTTTCCTGACGTACAGCGTGAGGCACGATGGATTGCCCAGGATATCACGGCGCGAGATGCACAAGATCGCGAGAAATGCGCTGTGCTGGCGAGAACAAAGAAGGTGTTGGATGTTGCCGGACGAGAACTTGAGGCAGCGGGCGTTCCTGTCTACTATGCGGCAAGGAAAAACGAGTTCAGGAGCGCACCTCTTCGTATGCTTCATTCCATCCTTCGGCTCGTGAATTCTCGCGAGGATAGGCAAGCCGTCGCCAGACTGTCAAAAGCGTTCTACGAACTAGAAGGCATCAGGATCGAAATCTCAACGGTCATCTCGCGGGCTTCCGCTGATGGACAGGATCTGCTCTGCGCATGGCTTGAGGAAACCAAGCAACGCAATGCTCTTGAGAGTGACACGGCAGTTCTTCTTGAGGAAGGCATTAGGCCCTTGCTGATTTCGCTCAATTTCCGGAGGTTCGCTGAGAACCTGCTGGAGTGGGCAGAACAACGTCAAGATACGTCACAACGGGACGAAAGCACCTTCAATGAGTTCGAAGAGGAACGTGAGGTCTGGAGCCAGCTTCTTTCAGAGATCGCCAAGAAATTCGAGGGAGAAGAAGTAGGGCTACATCAGTTTCTTCACGAACTCGATCTCACCTCTAAGACACCGCCGAAGGCCCCGGATGCAATTCCCTGTTTCACCATCCATGCATCGAAAGGTATGGAATTCGGGCATGTATATCTGATGGGCCTCGTCGAAGATCAACTGCCGAGTTGGGCCGCCGTCAAGAAGCCCGCCAACTCCATTGAAATGCAGGAAGAACGGCGTAACTGCTTCGTGGCAATCACGCGAGCCCAGGAGAGCCTAACGCTGACTTTCTCTAGGAATGTCTTCGGTTGGACCAAGAAACCATCTCGGTTTCTTACGGAGATGGGCATCCAGGTGTAGCAGCGATCTTCGCACCTAACCTCCATGCTCCTCAGTGCGTGCACAGGGCGACAGGAAAACCGCGGCGCAGGCGCGCAGTCTAGAACTGCTTGAGGAAGCGGAAGTCGTTTTCTGTGAAGTAGCGGATGTCGGTGATGTCGTATTTTCGCATGGCGAGACGTTCGATTCCGAAGGCCTGACCTGCCCCCGGATTGGCGCCTCATTCAGGAAGCCCAGG
>JAFDIC010000484.1 GCA_019308525.1 Deltaproteobacteria bacterium | reverse complement strand
ATCCTCTCCCTTGAAGGGGGCCGGAACCTAGAGGAGCCCGACATAGACCAAAGGAAGGCCCTGGTGATGGAACACTTCAACCTCCTTGCCGAGACCGTTGGTGAACGCCGGGCGGCCCTTTCCATGAGGGGCTTGCTGATCTGGTACAGCAAGGGCCTTCCGAACAGCAGCTTCTTCAGGGGCCTTGTCTCCAAGGTCAGTGATATGAACTCTCTCATGGGAGCCCTGGACAGATACTTCTCCAGGTTGGAGGAGGGCCGACCTTGAAGCTCCGACTTGCCGGTACTGCGGGGTTTTGCATGGGTGTACGCCGTGCCATGGAGATACTCCTCACCGAGGTGAAGAAGGGAGATGTTCCCATATACACCTACGGCCCCCTCATTCACAACAGGCAGGTGATGGAGCTCCTTGAATCAAAGGGAGTTAAGGTCATCCATGATCTCGGCGCGTTAGATGATTGTGAGAAGGGCACCGTAGTCATCAGGGCCCACGGTATCCCCCCTGCCCAAAGAAAGACCCTGAAGGGATCCGGGATGCGAATCATAGATGCCACATGCCCCCGTGTTGCCAGGGTTCAAGCCATAATTCGATATCATGCCAGGAAAGGATATACTTCGCTCATAGTGGGTGACAGGGACCATCCTGAAGTCATAGGGCTCCTGGGCTATGGTGAAGGAAAGGCCATGGTGGTAAACAGGGTCGAAGATGTGAGCGGGCTGCCGGCAGGTGACAAGTTGGTGGTCGTGGCCCAGACCACCCAGGACGAAGAGACCTTCGAAGATATCGTGAGTGCGGTCAGAGAGAGATTTCCAGATGCAGTTGTCTTCAATACCATTTGTGATGCAACCCGCAACCGACAGGCAGAAGTCAGGTCCTTTGCCGGCAAGGTGGACGGGCTGGTAGTCGTGGGAGGGTCCCACAGCGGCAATACCCGCAGGCTCGTGCAGATCTCCGAAGCCGCAGGTCTCCCTGCCTTTCACGTTGAGACAGAAAAGGAACTGGACAGGGAAAGGCTTGCTTCCATGGAAGTCATAGGTGTTACCGCCGGCGCGTCAACGCCCAATTGGATGATCAAGAGCGTGATGAAGGAGATCCAGGCCATAAGGGGCCGCAAGGAAAGCGTCTGGGCCCACAGGATGAGGCGCGTCTTGAAGGCCCTCCTGCTCGGCAACGTGGTCGTGGCTCTCGGTGCCTTTTGCTTCTCCTACGCCGTGGCCTTGCTCTTGGAACGCGAGCCTGACCTGGTGCACCCGGCCATCGCCTCCCTCTACGTCTACGCCATGTATGTATTGAATCGCTTTCTAGACAAGGGGGCAACTTCTTACAACGATCCCGAAAGGGCCAGCTTCTACAGGAAGCGAAAGGGGCCCCTCACCCTCACCGGCCTGATCGCGGCACTCGGGGCCCTCCTCCTGTCATACTTCTTCTTGGGCACCAAGGCCTTTCTCTCCATCCTGGGCCTGAGTGTACTGGGTCTCTTTTACAGCATCCCCCTGATGTCTGAAAGAAAAGGACCACATCCCTTGAAATACGTCAGGATCAAGGATATTCCCGGTTCAAGGACCTTGACGGAAGCCCTGGCCTGGGGAATCATCCTGGGCCTGATACCGCTCCTGGAGCCTTCGAGCCCTGCGCCAGCGCCCTCGGTGGTTGCCTTTTTAGTTGTATTTTCAATAGTTTACGTTCGATCCGGCCTTTTTGATATCCTCCAGTTCCAGGGTGACCTGATCGTGGGGGTGGAGACCTTGCCCATCGTTCTGGGAAAAAGAAAGGCCTTTGCGCTACTCAAGGGCGTTGTCCTTTTCACGTCGGTTCTGCTCTGCATAACGCCCCTGCTGGGACTTGTGAGCCCTTTCGCTTTTCTCCTGTTGCCGAGCACAATTCTCCTGTTTGTGTCCATATTCGTCCTGGAAAGGCAGTGGATAACTCCTCCGCGCACCAGGGTGGAGCTGCTCCTGGAAGGGCACTTTTTTCTTGCAGGTCTGCTGGCTCTCGTCTGGCACTTGTCCTCATGACTTCAGTAAGCGTTATCATCCCGACCTTCAACAGGGCCCGAAAAGTGACCAGGGCCATTTCGTCGGTGCTTTATCAGGATCTTAGAGACTACGAGATTATCGTGGTAGATGATGGGTCGACGGATAATACTTCCACGGTCCTCTCCCAGTTCGGCAGGGGCATCAAGGGGGTTGTTCACACTAACAACCTAGGTGTCTCGGCAGCCAGGAATGCGGGAATACGTGTCTCCAAAGCCCCATTTGTTGCTTTTCTTGACTCCGACGACTACTGGCTACCGGGAAAAGTGCGGGTTCAACTGGAGTTCTTCGAGAAAAACCCAGGGGCGGTGGCCTGCCAGACACAAGAGATCTGGATCAGGAGGGGCCGCAGGGTCAACCCCAAGAAGGAGCACCTGAAACCTGATGGTGACATTTTCGTCCCCTCCCTGAGGAGGTGCGTCGTCAGCCCCTCTGCCGTGATGTTGAGAAGAGAGTTGCTCGGCAAGGTGGGACTGTTTGATGAAAGGCTTCCGGCCTGCGAGGATTATGACCTCTGGCTGCGAATCGGCCGTAGATACCCGATCCACCTGGTTCGCCAGTATCTCGTGGTCAGGGAAGGGGGCGCCCTAGACCAGCTCTCCGCTCGATACAGGCCAATGGACAGGTACCGCATCTATTCCCTGGTCAAGCTCATCAGGAGTGGTGTGCTCGCCTCAAAGCAGCAAGAGGAGGCGCTCAAGGAGCTATCCCGCAAGTGCAGTATTTACGCTGGGGGGTGCCTGAAACGGGGCAGGATAGAGGAGGGAGAGTTCTACCTCCGGCTCCCGGATAACTTGAGGGCCCGGCTTTGATTGACCCCCTGAACGGGGGCTAAAGCCCGTAACAACAGACGATATAGAGGAGCCAGGAGCCAGAAGAATTGTGCCTCCGCTTCGCTC
>JAFDIC010000483.1 GCA_019308525.1 Deltaproteobacteria bacterium | reverse complement strand
CTCACAATAATAAAGGTATTCGCGCCCAGGCCATGAAACAGCAAACCAATGAATCCGGCCAGAAAGCCCATGGAAAGCCCCTTTTCAAAGTTGTCCCTTGAGGCCCCATAACTGGCCCATGCCTGTTTGAACACTGCGTACATGAGCAAGAAAAAGGCCAGGAGGCCTACTGCACCTGTCTCCGCAATGACCCTGATGTACTGGGCGTCTACAAAGCGGTAACCTGTGACACCAAACCCTAGAAGGGGGTGCTTGGCCGAGTCGCGGATCGCATCTCTCCAGCTGATCAACCTGGCCGACGTGGAGGTATCCAGCTTGACTCCCGCCACCTTGACCACGTCCCTCCTTTTTGCTCCCTGGGTGAAGGTGTATTTGATCCTCTCCTTGGTCACGCTCGGGGTAAGAAAGGGCAATGCGAGAGCAAGGACCAGTGCGGCCAGTATAAGCCAGAGTTTCTCTTTCGATATGACAACGAAGGTCAAGAATGCAGGTATCGCAGCCAAATAGGAACTCCTTGACTGGGTGTAAAACAGTGGGACTGCAAAAAGTACTATGAGTGAAAGGTACAGGAACTTCCTTGCAGGGAGTCCTGCGGTTATCAACAGGCCCGCCGCGAGGGAAATCATAAATACAAGGTATCCTCCAAAGGTATTGGGTTCCCCGACCTCCCCTTCAAAGGGTGCGGATACCCTTCCGCCTCCTGGGACCTGAGCGATCCCGATTATGGATACTATTACACAGGTAAACAGCATGGCCCATAAGTATCTCCGGGCCTGGCCCCTGTCCTTGATGTGATTGGCAACCATGAAGAACACAATAATATACTCAAAGTACTTCAAGACAAAGAAAAAGCCCGTCTTAAGGTGGACCCTGCCGAACAGCGCCCCGATCAGAGTGGATACCAGACATATTATTATGTAAAAGGCGATGGGCCTGTTCAATGGCGTCCTCAAGAAGAGGCCGAGATCCTTGTTGATGGCCATCCTTGCCAGCCAACCAAACGCTATGATGACCAGGAGGAAATCGTCCAGCCGTAGGGTCACTCCCCTGCCCATGGAAGAACCCGCGGTAGAACCCACAATAAACTCCGGGCTGAGGAGCATGGAAAATATGAGTACGTAAAGGCAGATTTCCGTGCTGACAAAACACAGGATGAAGACCACGAGGCCTGCCGCCAGGGCCAGGGTCTTGGTAAGGGACAGCATGGGAATAACCATGGCAAAGGCGATCAGGACAGAGAGAAGCAACAAGAGGGGTAGCACCAACTCTATAGTCGTCTGGCCCTCTTCTCCAAGTGATCCGATCCTGGGCGTGCCCCTCTCAGTCACCGTTCCACCACTTTGCTTGTGATGCCCTTGGACTGGAGATCCTTCTGGTTTTGCCTGGCTCCCTCCTCTGTGATATAGGCGCCCAGAAGGAGTCTCGCCTCTCCGGCTTTACGCCTAATTACGTAAGGGCTGAATCCCATGGACTCCAGTTCCTTCATTCTCGCCTCCAGTGCTTCACCCTTTTGAAAGGTACCCAGGAGATTCGCATAGCTCGTCATCTTCACCTCCGCTTCCTGGAGGCCTTTTTCCCTTTTGAAGTTTTCCGCCTCCTCGCGGGACTGGAAATATCCCGTAAAGACCCTGTACCATATACCCTTTTCCTTGAAATGGACCTTTACCCAGTATGTCCCGATGCCTTTTTCCCCATAAAAGGCCCTTGCTCTCTTTGCGAGGGCAATATTGCGGAACGAGCCCAAATAAAGCGAATAGGGGTAGGATGCCTCCTTCTCAGGCGGTGTCACTTGGGTCACAACCCCCAAAGCATGAGATCCCTTGGGGGAGAGGGCCGGCTCCTTCTCCAACTCCCTCTTCGTCCCTTGGAGCTTGACTCCAGGAGCGCTGCCTTGTTTCTCCCGCTTTTCCCCAGACCTTCCACCTATTGCCGGAGATTCTCCTCTCCCTATCTTCTTTGTCTTGATCTCCCCTTTCAACAGGCTCCTCTTTACCAGAGGCTTGGGAGCCTCCTTTTTCATGGAAGGTTTCTCAAGGGACAGCCATTCCCCCGGGTCGATCATGCCGTTGTGCCACAGTAATCCCAGGCCCAGGATTACCAGGGCGATAAGCAATAGCACTGCCCGCAATGGCCCTTTCTCTTTCCTCCCAGCCTCAGAAGGCTTCTCCAGGCGGTCAGGGAACAACTCCTGGTCCAAATCCGTTGGCCTCTCTTTCCTCCTCCATCCCCAGAAAAGCCCCTTTCCTGGAAAGCCCCTCTTCTTTTTCCCGTCTACCACCTTGTAAGAGTGGTAGTACTTGTAATAGTCTTTGAAATCCGGGCTTATCTCCGGTTTCATCCCGTTGAGTACCACGCCGATGAGGTTGCAACCGATTTGCTCCAGCTGGGCCTTTGCCCTTTTCAGCAAGACCCTGGAAACCGCTCCCACCCGGTAAACCAATACTACCCCGTCCATCTTGGAAGCGACTATTGATGCGTCGGCAGTGGAAACAATGGGGGGAGAAACAAAGATAATGAGATCGTATTCCTCCTTGGCCTCCTCGATAAATCTGTCAAACCGTCCGGATTCCATCAGTTCGGTAGGGTTAGGGGGTATGTTGCCTGAAGTAATGATATTCAAATTATCCAGGCCCGGGGTAAGCATCACCTCATCGAGAGACATCCTCCCCATGATAATGTCTGTTATGCTCTTTACCGTGTCGCGCCAGGGGTGGTTCCCCAGGAGGATCTCCGCCAATCCCGGGGTAGTTTCAAGTCCAAATACCCTGCCCATTACAGGTTTTCGCATATCCGCACCAACGAGAAGCGTCTTTACTCCTGCCTGGGCCATGGTGATGGCAAGGTTTGTGGAAACCAGGGTCTTTCCTTCCTGGGGAGATGTGCTGGTGATTACAATGCTCTTGATCCTCTTTTCTGCAAACTTGAATTGGACAT
>JAFDIC010000482.1 GCA_019308525.1 Deltaproteobacteria bacterium | reverse complement strand
TACTTATTCTTTAGGGAACCCGCCCCAAAAAAAATCTTTGCATCAAAGTTATTCAACACAGTCAATAAAGTCTTCAACCTTACTGAATGTCAATATTTTATGCATGTCATGGATGTTCTTTCAGCTTCATCGCTCCTCTTTTCCGCTTGCGCGGGCAGAACATCGGCTCTATCGTCTTGCGGCAGGATCCTGAACAAGGAGCCCTGGTCGCCGGAGGAGGTTGCGTTGGTAGAAGAGCTGACCACCCAGATCGGGCTGGCGCTGGAGAAAGCCCGCCTGCTGGAGGAGACCCGGCAGCGGGCCGCCTGGGAGCACGTGTTCAGTGAGATTGCGGCCAGGGTTCGCACTCCGATGGATATGGACACCATCCTCCAGACGGCGGACAAGGAGTTGGGCCAGGTCTTGCGGGCGGCCCAGGTCTCCGTCTACCTGGCGCCGGCCGAGGCAGAGGCTACCTGAGAGGAAAAGAAGGATCATTACAATGACAAAGCAACTGCATACTTCCGATCTGGTTATCGGGGGGACTCTTTTCCTCACACTTCTCTGGAACGGGACCTGCTCTCTGTTTGCTCCTGGCTGGATTGCAGCCAGTGTGATCACGGGGCTCAACTGGCTTGTCTTCGTCGTGTACTTCCTCGCACGCCGGGATCGGCTGGTGGGGCGGCTTATGCTCCTGGGTGGGATAGCCGGGTGGGTGGAGTTGCTGGCAGATCGGTGGTTGGTAGATGTGACCAGGACGCTGGTCTACCAACCGGGAGGCCCCTTCGTTGTACGTTCACCCCTCTATATGCCCTTCGCCTGGGGGGTGGTGCTGATCCAGACGGCCTATGTGGGGTGGCGGATTTTGGAGTCCCTGGGACGAGGAGGAGCAGTCTTGCTTACCGGCCTGTTAGGGGCAGCGACAATCCCTCTCTACGAGTGGTGGGCTAAGGGGGCTATGTGGTGGTACTATCGGGATGTCCGGATGTGGGGAGTGGTACCCCTCTACATCATTCTGGGGGAGTTTTTGATTGCTGGGGCGCTGGTTCTGCTGGTGGAGCGTTTGGAGAAATGGCCCTGGTGGATGGGCTTGCTTTTGGGAGTGGTGGAGGGGCTCTGGATATGGATCTCCTATGTCGTGGCCTTTGCCCTGGTGGGATGAAAGCTTCTGGAGGAACGGGTGGACGTCCTGGGGATGGGATGGGGTGCTCCGTGACCCCTCTCGCGTTGGCTGAGCGGTAGGAGAGACAAAATATGAACAAGACCATGAGTACACGGGCATGTCTTGCCGATAGACGCTGTTTCTGAATGGACTTGACAGGTGGGATAATTGGTCATGAGGTAATTTTATGCCTGGACAAGCCAGACCGGATGCCCGCCCGCCTTGCCTGAACCTTGTGATGGCAGAGATCCTGAAATAAAAAGGGTAATACGCTCTAAAGTATGCTAACCTGGTGAAATATCAGGGTTTGTGCCTTAGTCTAAAAACCTAAGTAGGAAACTCGGGCTAGTTCATTGGCTCATAGCTCGCTGTTCTCCTCAATCTGGTAGTAAACCCTGCCAACCTCAAACCTGAAGTATTTTCTATTTTCCATCACCATGGGATTGGGGAGGCGATCAATATCAAGGTCGCCCTCCATGTTTCTGATGACCCAAATCTGATATATCTCTCCCACCTCCAGGGCCTGTTAACGGTCTTCAAAAAACGCGCATATTTGGTGAAAAGCGCATTTCCTCACCGTTCGTGTATGTGAGTATGTGAAAAGCGCACTTTGTTGAGTATTGATAAATTTTCGGTGGGCATGTGCTGGTGTTGCAGTCAAAACGCCTGTCTGCGCCTGCCTGTGCGACGCACAGGCAGGCATGATGTTGGTAACCAAGACGGAACCAAGAAAAAAACCAAGGCAAAAAATACTCAGTCAACAAAATGAGGAAAATGGCTTTCGATGTCTACCCGATATGCCCGCAGCATGATTCTTCCATCCGGCTGGATGTTTAGCCAGCCCTCCACCTGGACTTGTGTATTATTTTCCCATGCCTCAAGGAATTCAAAAAGGGAGACCTTGTCGCTGAACATTGGGGTCCAGACTGGAATGTGTCTCTGATTCTCCGAGTCTTTCATGACTACCATTGCCAGCTTCTTGTCTGACTTTTTATCAAAGCGAACTACCTTGCCTTTTAGTCTGAATCTGGCCATGTCCTTTCCTTATTGTCATGAAAGAGATAACCGATAGCAAACATTATTTTCTGGTCCTCTTATGATTATTACGTTCTTTTGCCTCTTTGAGCCGATAGGACTCGGCCTCGATCTGGATAATCTCAGCCTTGTGTACAAGTCGGTCTATAAGGGCCACTACGCTTGATGCATTGGGGAAGACCTGGTTCCATTCTGCAAAGGGTTTGTTGGTAGTTACGACAATGGATTTCTGGCAGTATCTTCGGCTTATGATTTCAAAGAGCAGGTCTGCATGGCGGCTGTCATAGGAGAGATAGCCTATTTCATCGATCACCAGCAGGCTTGGACGGCAGTAAAACTTCAAGCGGCGGTTAAGACCTATGGCACCTTCCTGTGCAGCCAGGTCGTTCAGCATTTCGCTTGCAGTGGTAAACCGCACGGTATTACCTTTTAGAAGGGCCTGATGAGCAATATTCTTGACCATCATTGTCTTGCCGACCCCGTTTGTTCCGATGAAGATTGCGTTGGCCCCTTCGCCTATGAATCTGAAAGTGAACAGTTCCTCTATGAGTTTCCGGCTGATCTTCTTTGGCCAGGACCAGTCGAAGTCAGACATGGGCTTAAAGGGGCCTATATGGGCCCCTGAGATCCGTCTCTCCAGGCTCCGCCGATGCCTCTCGATTTCCTCTATCTCAATCAGCCTTGGAAGCCAGGGCTCCCGGGCAAACTCGTCCCAGTTACTGAGCAGGCCATAGAGTCTCAGACTCCTTGCCCGGTCTT
>JAFDIC010000481.1 GCA_019308525.1 Deltaproteobacteria bacterium | reverse complement strand
ATAACTGGACAGCTGCCATACCCCCGGAACTCCCATATCAAGTGTCCCGCGGCTTAGGGCCTTTGGGGTGGCCTTACCCTTATAGAGCTGGGCGCTATGATAAAGGGTGGGATACAATCGACCGCCCGAGCGTTTCTTGATCCTATCAATGAAAATCAAGAGGCCCTGATTCCGTGGGTGGTTCATCACAGTCTCTACGGAAATCTTGAACTGATAAACCTTTTGCGCCAATGCAGGTTGTGCTGCGAGTACTAACAGGACCGCGGTAGCCAAAAATACTCTTGATGCCATTCTCATAAATCTTCCTCCTTTTGCTCATGGTGAATAAGAAAATAATCCGGGGCGATCAGTCCTTGCCTTCACAATGATCGAGATCATCCTTGCCCGTCATTGCGAGTCTCCCCATGGTAATGGGAAACAGATTTGCTTTTGGCGAGATCGCTTCGTTCACCGGGGCTCCAGCTCTACCCTGCGACCCGATTAGGAACACATTTCCTCCAGCTCGGGCCGGGGCGTGCCAACACGCTTGGTCACAGCCTTTCAAGGACTTACTCGGGACGCCTGTTCTTGCACCCAGGTGCTATTGTGCCAGGCAGACCATATCAGCATATTCCATAGAACATCAGATAGTTACATCGATGCGTGTAGATCAGGCACGGAGAAAAGAGCAAGCGTTGTCTCATTTCTGATACAAGCGTCTCAAAATGATACAACATAAAGGGGGCATCCGTGTTTTGATTTTCCAGATAGTCAGATATAGACTTCTTTGAGACACTGAGCTTATCTATGGGACCTGGATTCAAGATACACAAGAGATAGATCAGTGGAGGGATTTCAGTTTTCGATAAAGGGTTGCCCGGCTTATGCCCAGGGCCCGGGCGGCCTCGGTCTTGTTGTCGTTATGGGATCGAAGTGTTTCGATTATCATTTTCCTCTCCAAATCCACAAGCCTCGCCATTCCCTTTGCCTCCGATTTCTCTGGTAGGTGAGACTCAGGCCGTTTCTCATGGCGAAAAAAACCATCGAGATGGGCCGCGAGGAGGCTGTCGCCCTCCAGTCTGGCTATGGAGTACTGAATGGCATTCTTCAATTCCCTGACATTGCCCGGCCAATCATAATCCAGCAAGCGATCAATATATCCCTTTGAAACCTGAAAGAGGTGCTTTTCGTAAATGGCACTGAACTCGTCAACCATTTTGTATATCAGATCTATTATGTCTTCCTTCCTCTCACGTAACGGCGGAATAAAGATTCGAAAAACATTTAGCCGATAGTATAGATCCTCTCTGAAAAGGCCGCTTCTGACCAGTTCGAAAAGATCTTTGTTAGTGGCCGACAAGATCCGGACATCTACCAAAATAGGCCTTGTCCCCCCGACTCGATCTATTTTACCCTCCTCGATGGCCCTGAGCATTTTGGCCTGCATTGTTTTGGGCATATCAGAGATCTCGTCCAAGAAGAAGGTCCCACTGTCGGCCATCTCGAACTTTCCCATGTGGGTTCGGACCGCCCCTGTGAACGCCCCCTTTTCATGGCCGAAAATCGTCGACTCGATGAGTTCCGATGGTATGGCTGCACAATTGACAGGAATGAAAGGCTTGTGTTTTCGTCTGCTGGCATTGTGAATAGCCTGAGCGACCAGTTCTTTCCCCGTACCGCTTTCACCCTCTATGACCACGGGACCGTCTACTCTGGCTGCGAATCGAGCTAAGCTTATCACCTCTTGGATTGCCTTGCTCGATCCGACTATATGTTCAAAGGTATACCTGGGTTGTTCCACGGTCATTTCTCGACAGATTTTGGACAGGTCCCGAACGCTTTTCATTTGGACGAGAACGCCCTCAATATTTTCTCCAGATTTCCGAACACCTTGTGCCTTCAGCAGGTACATATTGTTACCTAACCGGCACTCCGCTTCGATCGTTTCTTGATCGGATAAGAGAAGTGCATCTGTGATGATCTTGCTGATAGGCATGAATTGTTTGACATCTGCAATATGGAGGCGGGTGACATCTTCCTCGTACAACCCCAAGGCCTTCCGCGCTGCCTGATTCATTTCATAAACGCGGCCTTTCCTGTCGACCAGAATAATCGCGTCATCTTGAAAATCAATGGCAAATTGCAATGATTTGCTGTAGATAAACAATCTTCTCTTGGCCCTGTCCAGTTCGAGCAGGTTTTCAATAGCTGTTCTCGCAGCCACAACAATACTTTCAGTCTGGGGATATTGGAGCAGACTTGCCCCGCCTACTGCGATGACACCTATTACCTTTCTTGATCTTGGTTCTAAGATTGGAGCATAGATACCGACGAGGTTGTGAAGCAGCTTCAGATAGTGTTCGCAGCCGGCAATTCTGATCATCTGTTTTGAAATTTTTGCAAGGCTAAATCCGCAGGTACCGGCACTTCTCTCATCAAAACACAGGCCTATCTTGAGGCCCAGGTTTTCTCTAAGCCTGATGTCCTCCGGCTGAGCCAGCCTGAGCAAGTGATAGCCATCTGAATCATAGAGAGCGACTACATACCGGGAAGATCCAAAGGATTCGAATAAGTTCTCTATTATTGGTGTGGCGAGATTGATAAGCCCCGCGCTGGCTTGAACTCGTTTGCGGTATTCGTCTTGCTCTAGGCTGTCACAGGGTAGTCCAAAGGGATCGATATTGTGCCGCCTGCTTCTTATCCATGATTCGGCAATGTGGGGCGAAACGACGTCAGGGTCAGGATGACCCGTTTCCTGGAATCTGTTCCAGGCCCTCAGAAGTTCCGGCTGCTGCGTGGATGGATCAAAACCCCATGCGCTGGATTGCTTTTTCATATGGATTTCTCTCATATCATGCCTCCATGGAGTCATTACGGGCAGAATGGTTAATTTCCTGACCAATCATACAAAACCTATGGAGAAAGAAACCTAGAGTCAACCGCTTTTTCCTTGAAACCCGTCTGAAATTCACAAACTGAGTGAAAAATCATTAGGCAGCCTCCTCATAGAGATCTATGCGCTCTTTCAGAGCCTCATGAAGCTTTTGGAAAGTTTTCAATGTTTTTCAAGCTATCACTTTCAAACTTGATGAACTCGCAAAAAGTGGAAATTGAGATGGCAAAGTGGAAAGCTCCAAGTGCGTATTCAAGTTGAGCTTGCGAAATCCCGCTTGCGGGAGCGCGCGAATCTCGTGTAATCCCCGCCCAAGGATGCGGGAAATCACACCGAGATGAAGCGCAATGCACAAATTGGGCTTCTTGCGAAGCCATCGAGAATGAAAGGCAGTATGGTTTCTCCAATCATCCATTGCTGATCTCGCTCCTATTTCGGCCCAAGCTGGGTAGGCCGCTCGAAGATACCTCGCGTTTCAGCAGAGACCACACGAATTTGGCTCACTGGCTTCAGTTCCTTTGAAGCGAGGGCAGGGGGATGAAAGAGTTCCGGCTCTGTTCCGTACCTTTGTTCGTGGTCGTGGATGCAATAGGGATGATCCCCGTGTTCCTGGTATCTGCTCCCGGGTCAATTTTCACCCTGAAGTATCATC
>JAFDIC010000480.1 GCA_019308525.1 Deltaproteobacteria bacterium | reverse complement strand
ACGACCTGCAAGGAAGTGAGGGAAAAGAAGCTTGCAGGTCCTGGGATAAGATAGGAGGCTTTAGTCATGGAAGAACAGGGAAATGTCAAGGAAATCAGAGGGTATTGTTCCATGTGTTCGTGCTGGTGTCCGACTGTTTCCATTGTCAAAGATGGAGTTTTTGTCGAAGTAAAGCCTGATCATGAGCATCCCCTGGGCCATGGCATCTGCCCAAAAGGTCTAGCCGGGCCTGAGCTGGTTTACAACAAGCAACGCTTGCAGTATCCCATGCGAAGGACCAACCCAAAGGACAATCCAGACCCGGGATGGGAGAGAATAACATGGGATGAGGCACTGGATACCATTGTCAAGAAACTCAAGGACATAATGGATAGATTCGGCCCTGAAGCAATCGCGGTGGCACGATCAGGGCCTGCCGGCTCTCCCATGGGTGAATTGGGCATTTGGGTGACCCGGTTTGCAAATGCCATCGGAACCCCCAACTGTATTGCCACGACGCATATCTGCCAGTGGCACAGGGACTGCGGTTCGGCATTTACTTACGGTAATATCGGCAGAATGCATTCTGCGGGCAGACCCGAGTTTGAGCGATCCGCCTGCATCATGATATGGGGCAATAACATGCATGCTACCCGATCCTCTCTCCTGCCCTTTGTCAGGAAGGCGCTGGATAAGGGCGCAAGCCTCATTGTTATCGATCCGAGAAGGACCGGGATTGCCGACTTGTCGGATATCTGGCTCCAGGTCCTACCTGGGACAGACGGAGCCTTGGCCCTGGGCATGATCAATGAGGCGATAGAGAAGGGCTTTTACGATTCTGGCTTTGTGAGGGATTGGACGACGGCGCCGTTTCTTGTGAGAAGCGACACGGGAGATTTCTTATCAGAGGCGGACCTGGAGAAAGGCGGAGCGACGTCAACATACGCAGTAATGGTCTCTGAAAAAGAAGGCATAAAGTTCTACACCCCGGGAAATAGGATCCCAGTTCAACCGGTCCTTGACGTAACAACTTCTCTTAGGCTGGCGGACGGCAAGGAAGTCGAGTGCAGCACTGTCTTCAGGCTCCTACGCAAAGCGGTCTCCGAGTACACCCTGGCAAAAACCGAGGAACTGACCGGTGTTCCACGGGAAAAGATCAGTAATGCTGTAAAAATGTTTTTTACGAGGAAGCCATCCTGCTGGTATTCCTGGAACGGTGTCGAACAGAGCATCAATGCGACGCAGACGAATCGCGCCATCTGTATCCTCTATGCGCTCACCGGCAATTATGATGCGCCAGGGGGCAACGTACTGCTGAAGGGGCCTGAAGCCAACCCGGTTATCGGCCACGAGCTTTTGAGCCCGGAGGCGGACGCAAAACGTCTTGGATCTGCGGAGCGACCCTTGGGCCCAGGAGGCATCTTCAAGAGTACCCAGGCCTATGAGGTCTACAGGGCAATCCTTACCGGCAAACCTTATCCCGTAAAAGGGATGATCGGTTTCGGCGGGAATCTCATCATGTCCAACGCCCCGAGTGAAATAGCCCGGAAGGCTATCGCGCGGTTGGATTTTCACGTCCAGGCAGAGCTCTTTCTCTCTCCTACAGCCCAATTGGCGGACATAGTCCTCCCGGCTGCCAGTTGCTGGGAGAGCTGGCATGTTGGTGCCAGCATCGGCCCCCTCGGAGACAAGGCCTATGTTCAACTTAGACCAGCAGTAGTAGAACCCCGATATGAATGCTGGCCCGACATGAAGATCATTTTCGAGCTCGCCAAAAGGATGGGCCGCGGAGATGTTTTCTGGGACGGCGACATAGGGGCTGCCTTTGATTTCCAGTTTGCCCCCTCCGGTATCACAGTCGACCAACTGAGGGCTAATCCCGGTGGGATTACGGTCGATCTTCCCCTGGAATACAGGAAATACAGCAAGACAGACGAAAAAGGAAACTTATTGGGATTTCCTACCCCTTCCAAAAGGATTGAAATTTACTCTTCCATCTTTAAGGCCCATGGCTACGATCCGTTGCCGAGCTGGAAAGATCAAGTTTCATTCTGCTTCCCGGGCAAAGATATCTCCAAAAACTATCCGCTCATTCTCATAAACGGCAAGGTCATAGAGTATTGCCATTCACAACATCGATCTCTGCCTTCCTTGAGAAAACGTGTTCCCCATCCCTTTCTTGAAATCCACTCCCAAAAGGCCCGGGAGGTCGGATGTAAGGATGGGGATCGGGTCATTCTGGAAACTCCCTATGGTAGCATTACTCTTCTAGCAAACATAACTGACTCTATAGCCTACGATGTTGTTTGTACTCAGAACGGTTGGTGGGACGCATGTCATGAATTGAATCTTCCCGGGTATGATCCTTACGGTCCAGGAGGCGCCAACGTAAATATCTTGTACTCGACCGACATAGTAGACCCCATCAGTGGGTCTTTGCCTATCAAAGGGTATCCCTGTAATGTCAGAAAAGCATAGCCAATGGCAATATTGAACGCCAACACCCTCTTTCTCATGCAAACGCCGCCACTTCTGCCCGTCTTGTCATGAAAAAAGGTGGTGGAGTTCGGGGAATAGCTGTGTGAAGAAGTGCTCAAGGCCGTAGCGCACCCTCATTTCATTCTCAACATACCCAGGATCCTCAGGAGATATTTCCCCTATGACCGTAGGCTACTCTCCGAACCAAGCCAAGGGGCCTGGGACTCTCTAAAAATGTTTTTCCAGACCATTGTCCCGGAGGAGGATGCAGTCCCCGGCCCGTTATTGCAATCCAGACGTTCGGGGATTTTCTGGAATTCAATCCTCACTGTCATGTCTTATGCACGGATGGGGGGTTTCCACGGAACAGGCCTATCCGCGCACACCGCAATGGCAGGAGAAGAGATCGTCATACATCTCGCTCCTTCTGAGTCCCCTTTTAACTTCCAGTGGCCAGATGGCAAAGGCGATTTCTCCTTTTCCTTT
>JAFDIC010000047.1 GCA_019308525.1 Deltaproteobacteria bacterium | reverse complement strand
AAGTATCACCCTCGACCTGGACTATCTTGAAGCCAGAGAATTGTTCCTGGAGCTTGTAAAGATCAGCGATATCCTGATCGAAAACTTTTCCCCGAGGGTGATGTCCAACTGGGAACTGGACTATGAAAACTTGAAGAAATGGAACAGGAAGCTCATCATGCTGAGCCTCTCCAGCATGGGACAGACCGGACCGTGGAAGGATTATGTAGGGCTGGGGCCTACTGTCCAGGCCCTGGGAGGACTGACATACCTTACCTCCTATGACCAGGATGAACCCATCGGCCTTGGTTATGCCTATGCTGATATGGTATCGGGATTATATGGTGCCATCTCTGTCCTGGCAGCTCTTGAATACCGGGATCGAACCGGACAAGGACAGCACATCGACCTATCGGAATATGAAGCCGTCTGCACCACCATCGGCCCCGCCCTGTTGGATGCGGCCGTAAATCTAAATGAGATTCTTCCAACGGGTAATGAAGACCCGGACACAGGGGCGGCTCCTCACGGTTGTTATCAATGCCTTGGAGAAGATCGATGGTGTGTTGTCGCAGTCTTCACGGAAGATCAGTGGCAGGCACTCTGCCAAGTTCTCGGCCATCCCGCCTGGGTCGGAAGTGAAAAGTTTTCATCCCTGTCAAGTCGGAAGAAATACCGGGATGAATTGAACAAACATATGGGCCGATGGATGGCGGGGCAGGTCGCTGAAAAGGCAGTTGAGAGGCTTCAACAGGCAGGCGTTCCTGCCGGTGTCGTTCAGAATGCGGAAGATCTGGCCAGGGACCCACAGCTCCTATTCAACGACTTTTTCGTCGCCCTGGATCATCCGGTTCTGGGGAAGGTAAAGACCGACGGTTATCCTTTCAAGCTTAGGGGAGGTGGGCCAGGGTCCTGGAAAGCAGCGCCCCTGCTGGGCGAGGATAATGAATACGTTTTTGGCAAGTTGCTGGGCCTACCACCAGCCCTGATCAGATCCTATGCCGAGCGTGGGATAATCGCCTAGCCTTCTTTTTCCCAGACTATCTGTCCCCCCACGATGGTCATTTCAGTCTCCAGGTCCTTTAGCGCATCCTGAGGAAGCTGCAACGGATCTGCGTTCAAAACCACCAAATCGGCCAGTTTTCCGGGAGTGATCGTACCCCTGGAAGATTCTTCAAAATGAGCAAAAGCCGCATTCCGGGTGTACATCCTCAGCGCTTCCAGCATGGATATTTTCTCTCTGTCGCCAAGGATACGGCCTGTTGAGCTTGTTCTTAGAACGGCAGCACCCATCCCCGCAAGCGGATTGGGCGGTACGACCGGACAATCCGAACTTCCTGAGACATTGATTCCGCGAGAAAGAAGGGTCCTGAACGCGTAGAGATGTTTCAACTGGGTTTCCGGCACGGTTTCGAGATAACGGTCGCCACTGTAGTAAATAAAGGCAGGCTGACTTACTACCGTTATCCCCAGAGATGCGATTTGACCTGCGAGAGAAGGGGGGCATACGGAACAATGTTCAATCCGGTGGCGATGGTCCTTTCGGGGTACCCTGTCCAGAGCGTACTTGACGGCGGCGCAGGCGGCTTTGATTGACTCTTCCTCAATGGCATGGATCGCGACCTGAAGTCCTGCCCTATGGATCTCAAGGACCATTGCATTGAGATCTGTTTGCGACGGATAGAGCTGGCCGGAAGTATGATCAAGAATTATCTTTACAGCACCCAACCGCAGTTGGTTTTCATCCTCATATTCAGGAAAGCTCCGGTAACTTTCGTCCTTGAATGCCTGATATCCCAGCATCATGTTTATCCTTGGCCGCAGGCTTCTGGACGCTTTCCAGGATGAAAGGAGCTTCCATTGATCCTGGTCGTTGTGGGATGATGCGTCCTGTATGCTGGTAATGCCCATGGAGACAAGTTCATGAGCGGCCTTCTCCAGCCCCTGCTCGATCTCTGCCGGGGAAAGGGGAGGGATTCGCCTGGAGAGAAAATCTCCCATCTCGTAGAGCACGCCTGTCGGCTCGCCCGTACCCAGATCCCGCTCGATCAGGCCTCCATCTGGATCTCCGGTCTCTTTGGTGATGCCGACGCGCTTGAGAGCCAAACTGTTGAGGACATGGGCGTGCCCTGATCGATGAGTAAGCCTGACGGGATGGTACGGGGTTACCTTGTCAAGATCCCAGCGGTTGGGATGTCGTCTCTCTGCCAAATGGAATTCATCATATCCTCTTGCCAGGATCCATGTGCCAGGAGGCTTGTTTTGTGAACAGGCATGAAGGATGGATTGAATATCCGCGATGGAAAGAACACCCTTTCGGCAGCTCAGGTCCAGTGTAACAAGACTCTTCACATAGGAAACCAGGTGCATGTGAACATCGACAAAACCAGGAAGGATTGTTTTCCCGGTGCAATCGATTAGACGGGTATTTCTGTGCCTGAAACTCCTCCATTCTTCTCCGTGGCCGCTTGCAACTATCCTGTCACTTTCGATGACGATCCATGAAGTGCGGGGGGAAAGGGGATCCAAAGTTAAGACATTCCCATTGACTAGAACAAGGTGCCGGGAAGACATTTCCATGCAATGCAATAAGCTTTTTGAACTTAGTTCGCTTCGCTCACAACTGAAATAATGGAATAGTGGGAGACCATTGCCAGGTCGTTCCATTATTCCATCATTCCATGCCGCCTCAATCCTTCTTTGGGTCTAAATCCTGCAGTTTGCTGCGGGGCGGTTCGTTTACGGGCTCCTCTCTTACTCTACCCAGTGGAGCACATCCCGAATAATGCACCAGCGGGGTCGGCGCGGCTCCGCGTCCAGCCCCAGGATCCAATGGTCATATAGCCGCTTGAATTCACCTGAGTCCTTTTTCAACCGAATCCACTGGCTTAAGAAGCGGGCAAACTCCTCGTCGTGGCCGGCAACAGGGTAGGCCAGGAGGATTCTCGAAATGGCAGGAAGAGGCACCACAGCCTTGAATTTCGGGTAGAGCAGTGTCCAGGCCGATCCTCGCTCCGCATCCAGCACCAATGCGTCCAGTTCTTGGGAATTGGTTTCGAAGAAATCTTTGACGGAATCGACCTCAACAAGCTCCGCCCGAGGAAGGTAATTCCTGATCCTGTCAGCAAAATAATTTTTCACGACCCGGGAGATGCCGATCTTCAAATGGGAGAGGGCCTGAACGGATTCGCTCGTGGCGAAATCGCCCCTGCGGTAGTCCCGCACGACAAAGGAAAGGGTGGCGGTCATATAAGGATCTGAAAAGGTCATCTGTTCGAGGCGCTGGGTGGTGAGGACGATGCCGGACATGATCACGTCAACTAGTCCTACCGCAAGCCGGGAAGCCATTTCATCCCGGGCAACAGGGACAAATTCCAGTTTCACGTTCAACTCCTTTGCCAGGAGTTGAGCCATGTCCACATCCAGCCCGATCAACTCTCCGTTTTCTCCGAAATAGGCAAACGGTAGGGCGTTGGATGCGTAGCCAACCCTCATGACGCCGGCCCTTCGAATCCGCTGCAAGACAGGTTCCTTAGAGTCGATTGGAGTTCTCATTTTCGGGGTGATCCTGTTGTAGACCTTGCGGGGAACCGGAAAGACCATGGACTGCATGTTGGCTATCACGTGATCCTTGGTGTAGACATTTTTCACTGTCGCCGCAAAATAGGCGCGGGTGCCCAGGATCAGCGCGGACCAAAGCGCAATACTGAGAACCAGGTAGTTCAGCAATTTCTTCTTGCTGACGGCTATCATCCCGGTCAAGGAAGCGGTTGCCAGCAGGGTAAAAATCACCAGATTCATGGCCGCCAGCAGGGTGGCAAAGCGCCCGTTGATGACACCCGTGACAACGTAAAGCTGGTACAGGTCCGAAGGAAGGCGCAGAAGGTCCAGCATGAAAGGCATGGCCACGTCCACGCCGCCGAAAAAGCTCAACAGCCCGGCGAAAACGAAGGTTGGATATTGGGTCAAGGAGAGGGGGCTCCCCACGAACCAGGCGGCAAAGAGGATAAAGAGCAACATCAGCAGCTTGCCGATGTTGGGAAAGTTGAATGAAATGGGTATGATGACATCCACGTAGGTATGGGTTCTCTCATCATTGACGTTGCACTTGGCAAACAGCGACTTGCATGAGTCCGTCAGGACCGCCAGCACGACAAACAGGTTGCCCGTCGTAAATGCTGTTACCAGGGCGGCACGGGTCAGTCCCAGGATGTCTCGGTATTTGAACGGGGTCAGTGGGGCTACAAGCATGGGCAAGATCCAGAAGGTCAGAAAGACGGCCGCGATATTATAACTTACTAGGTACACTTGAAGCCTGCCGAATTCAGCCACGCTCATGGTACCGGCAGCCGCAGCCGTGATTGCGAATACGCCTATAGGAGTCAGCTTGACGATAATGTTGGTCATCCGGACCAATGACTGTGAGGCGGTGCCCAAGGTTTCCACTAGCGTTTCTTTCTTTTTCATGCCCATCAGGGCTATGCCTGCCATAAGGCAAAACAGCACCACGGCCGGGACAACGTTGTTTGCAAGGGAATGAAAGGGATTAGAAGGGATGTACAGACTGAGAAAGTCAACAGGTTCTGGCACTTCCACCATGGAAGAACTGAAAAAAGCCGCAGACTCCCATTTGGGAAATGACAAAGGAAGAAGCAAGACCCCAGCAAATGCGATCGCCCAGAACAGCAGCAGTAAGGCGCCTGCTTTTCTGGCCATCAATTTCGCTTGCCCTGGAGTCAGCCTCCCGATTCCCAAGATCAAGGAGACGGCGATGTAAGGCAAAACCGTCATCTGCAACAGCCTGATGAATGCGGTTCCTACAATATCCAGTGGAGCGGAATACTCGCCGAAAAAAATCCCTACACCAATCCCCAGGCCCATACCTATCATGATCTGGGTCGATAACCCGGTTTTCTTGGCTCGATTCTCGGCTTCTTCCACGACGATCACTCTGAGGGCTCGCAAACTGATTTTTCATGGTATCTTCACTCTTGCGAACGCCTCCATTTCCTCCATCCTCTTTGTCCCTGCTGCCGCCCACGTTGAGAAAAGATCTTCTCACTGTACACTTGTGAACAGCCAGCTGGCGGAGGATGTCTTTATGATCTCCTCTTCTTCAGCTAGCGCCTTTGCTGCGAGAGAGTCCTGATGGTCCTGGCGATTTCCCTGCTGAGGGCCTCCACGGTCCTGCTCATGGCCGCCACCAATGACTCGTAAGAGTCGTCCTCTACGGGCTCCGTGATATTGGACCGGCGTACGGCCCTCAGCTTCCTCTTTTTTCCCTCCTCCGTCACGGTCCAGCGGGCGATCAGGGTGGCACTCTTGCCAAGCTCACCGTCGAATCGTGAGACCTCTACTCTCACCCGGTAGTCTATAGGAGTTACCTTTTGCCATGGGAATACAAAGACGTAGTCCGTGGACAGGAGAATGGAAAGATTCTCTGTCAGGACCCGAGAAAAGTCTTCCTGGAGGGAGCCGGCCCACCGATCGAAATCTGCAATTTGAAGGGCGTTCCTGCCGGTACGGGTCACGATCTCCGGGCGGGCCAGGTGGTCCGGAAATTTGATGGGACCGATACCAACGGCCACTCCCCTGCCACCCTTTGCCGCTTCACCCGGGCTCACAATGGAGCTCAATTTGTAGAATCTCGCGCTCTCAGAGGTGCCCGCGCATCCAGCAAGAGAGACCAGGAGGCAGCCAAGGGATACCCACACAAATCCAAACAAAAGGGAGACCTTCATCTTATTTCCCTCCGCTTTCCTTTTTGCCCGAGAGCAGGGCCTCGGGATGTCGCTTGAGGTAATCGGCCAACTGCCGAATGGAACGGGCCATGGCAGAAGCCTCTCTCAGGGCATTGTTCAGTTCGTACATGGTCGACGAGTCCTCCGATAGAGTGTCTTGTGCCACTGCAAGGGCCTTGCGCATCTGCTTCAGCGCCAAAGTGGTCTGTTGCACGGTCTCATCGATGCCGGGCATGAGCCCTGCTACCTGCCTGTCCACGTTTCGGGCAAGCTTCCCAAAATCTCTTGTGGTTTTATTCATGCCGGACAGCACAGGTTTGACCCCGCTATCCATGGTACGCGCAAGTCTGCCGTAATCTTTCACTGCTGTATTGATATTGGCTGCCAGGGGTCCGATTTGGCTATCAATGTTGCGCATCAGCTTCCTCGCGTCTTCCAGGGCCAGATGCAAGGAGCTTATGCTTCCGGTCATGTGGGGAGAATTGACAAGCTCTTCAATGCCCTTAACGGCCGACATTATTCGGTTAACAAGCTCTTCCAGGGGAAGATCCCGAAAACTCTTTGAAAGCGTTTCAAGCGGCGTGGGAATAGTGGGAATCTCCGGGTACCGGATTCCGGTTCCAACCAGCTTGACCGGTGTGTCGGGATGGAAATCAAGGCCTATCATCAACTTGCCCGTTACAAAACTCTGTTGCTGGAGCTGGGCTCTCATACCCCGATCAATCAGTAAGGGAAGGTTTTCGTAAGGGTCCGATGCTCTTTTCCCTCCTACGACATTGAATCTTCTGGGCTCTATCTCTATGGTCACGGGGATTTGCACGGTCATATCCTCCGTATTGGCTTCTATGGCGATGTCGGTCACCGAACCCACAGGGACGCCCTTGAAAAGGACCGGCGCTCCGACATCCAGACCCTTAACGGAGCCATCGAAAAAGAGCACGTACTTGTAACGCGCTTCAAAAAACTTGCCGGAACCAAAGACGAGAATGCCGGCAACACTCAAGGCCACCGCACCTATCACAAAACCACCAATCAATGTCCTGCTCGCTTGTTTAGCCACGCGCCTGTACCCTCGCTAGCTCCCTGTGCCCGTAAATGACGCACAAGGCAGCCGAATTTGTAAACCTGTAATCACCGCCTGCCCCCCTGCCGATGGGGCCGGGGCAGAGACGGACAAGATCGAAAACCTGCAATACAAGATCAATGGACCTCTCCTCTTGTAAGAAAATTCCGCACCTTCGGGTCAGGTGAGTGGTCGCGGAGCTTCTTGGGATCGCCCATTGCCGTCATGGTCCTTGTCTCCGCATCCAGAAAGATGGAGTTGTCCCCGATGGCAAAAATGCTCGCCAGGTCGTGTGTAACCACCACTATGGTCGTTCCAAGGCTCTCCCGGAGCTCCAGGATCAGTTCATCCAGATGATGCGCACTGATCGGATCAAGACCGGCAGATGGCTCGTCGAAAAAAAGGATGTCAGGATCAAGCGCCATTGCCCTGGCGAGACCTGCGCGTTTTCTCATGCCGCCACTTATCTCAGAGGGATAAAAGTCTTCAAAACCCGCGAGCCCTACCAGGGAAAGCTTGTAGGAGGCAAGCTCACGCATCTGGTCGTGGCTCAAGTCTGTATATTGCTCCAGGGGGAGAACGATGTTCTCCGCCAGTGTCATGGAACTCCATAGGGCCCCGCCCTGGTAAAGTATGCCCATCTGTTTCATGATCCTGGTCCGCTCTTCGGGCTCCGCCTCCCAGAAGTTTATGTCCTCGTACAGGACTGCGCCTTTGGCCGGCGATTTGAGGCCAACCATAACCTTCATCAAGGTGCTTTTTCCGCAACCGCTTCCACCCATGATGATAAAGACCTCACCGCGCCTGATCGTGAAGTCGAGATCCTTCATAACCACAAAATCGCCGTAGGCCATGGTTAGATCTCGAACCGTTATATGGATTTGTTTCTCCTCTATCACCTGCACATCCCCATTGCAAGCATAGCCTTTTATGCGCAGAAGTCGTTGCACTGAACTTTGTCTTTCCGGCACCATGCTCGTCTCTTCTATGGCTCACCGCACCATGGATGTCTATAACCCCAGCACATTGCAGATCACCGTTATGATGGCAGTGGCCACTATGATGCTCACAATTCCAGTCACGACTGCCGAGGTTGCCGCATCCCCCACCGCAGAGGCACTCCGGCCGCACTGCATTCCCCTCAGGCAGCCAGAGACGGCCACCAGAACGCCGAAAACGGCGCTGTGAAACAGCCCTATCCAGAGATCGTTCAGGCCGACTGAAGCCTTGGTCATGTTATAATATTCTATCACGCCAAGATCAAGCATGCCAACGCCCACAATCAAACCGCCAAGAACGCCCATAAGGTCTGCATAGAGGCAAAGAAGCGGCATCATGAGGATGAGAGCAAGGATCCTCGGCAACACAAGGAATTCCATGGGTGAGACCCCCAGGGTTTTCAATGCATCGATCTCTTCATTCACCGTCATGGTGCCCAGCTCCGCAGCAAAGGCGGCCCCGGTACGCCCTGCCATGATGATGCCCGTCATGATGGCCCCCATCACGCGCACCATGGCGATGCCCACTATGCTTGCCACGTAAATTTGGGCACCGAATATTTCCAGTTGCACTGCACCTACAAACGCGAGAATCAGGCCTACCAGCATGCTGATGAGGGAGACGATGGGCAGGGCCTGGGCACCGCTCTGTTGAACGATAAGTAGCAGGTCGGAACGGCGGAACCGGGCCTTGCCTGTGACCAGTTTTCCGAATGCGACAGAGAGTTCACCCACGAATTCGATCATTTCCCTGGTTGAGCGGAGGAACGCAAGGGTGCTTTCGCCCACCACGGCAAGAAAGGGTTGTCGTTGGGTTTCCTTTCGCGCATCCTTCTTTTCAGGGATTGCGGAGGCCAGTTCCAAGAGCCGTTGCACTCCTTCCGGCAGACCCGCCCCATCGACCTGAACCCCATTCGATGCGCACTGACTGACAATCTTTTTCAAGAAAATGACCAGGGTGCTATCCCAGCCGGTAATCTCCTTGGTGTGAAAGACGATGCGACGGAAGGCCGCTGCGCTCCCAAGATGCTTTTGCACCTTCTCCGGAGACGGGATGTCGCTTCCCAGCTTCCATCTTCCTGACAGCTTCAGGACCAGGGTGTCATTGGCACTGCGCAACACCCCTACCCTGTATGACGCAGAATCTACCTTAGCCTCGGTGTTTGTCTGTTCTACATTTGCCATCTGATAACCATAGGGATAAATACTGAGAACAACTCCCTTGTTGGCAGCTTTCCGTGTTCCTCCGGCTCCCCTCCCCAACATCCCAGGCCTTGCGCCGACGCTTTGAAGCTCCCTCCCCGTTGAACTACGAGCGACTCGACTGTGCGATGTGAATTCCCACCATCCTGGCGATGAGAACGGCAAGGTAAAGCTGGCCCATTATGGCCTCCAAAAGGGCCAGAGATCGCGCAGGAGGGCTCAGGGGTGTTATATCCCCGTAACCCAGCGTGGTGAGAGTCACATAACTGTAATAGGTGAAGGCCGTCCGATCGGTTGATCCCCGGGGTATTTGGAAAGAGCCGGGCTGGAATATCTCGAGGGTGGAAAAGACCAGGCTCCAGATCAATCCCATCAGGAAATAGACACAAATCGCCCCCACAATCATATCGAGCGTAATCCTGTCCTCCTTGAACAGATAGACAAGCATCAACGTGGCCGTATATGCCAGCAAGAGACATCCAAGGATATTGCCAAGCGCTTCCGGGGAGGGGACATTCATGAGGGGACCCAACCACCACATGGCTTGGGTCCCCAGGAGAAGGAACAATGCTATGACCAGGGTGCTCCATTTTTGGGCAACGGCATAGACCGCGGAGAGGAGGATCGCGAGAAAAAAGATATCCATGAGAATGGTAATGCGGAAATGACCCTCCAGAAAGGGCCGGAGGCCAAACATGAGCAGCATGGAGATAAGCAAAAAGAGAAATCTGCCGATACGCACATGTGTAAATGGGATCCGAATCTCCTTGAGCATACCGTTAGCCTTCTCCTCAAAACCCACCACCTTGCGCCGGTTGGGTGCTGTTGTCTACAGGGTGGGGCTACCAATCAGGCGACCGCCACTTCAGGCGCTCTTTGTCGGGAGGCGTCTCCAGTTTCTCGGGCGACAGGAGATCTCCCCAGTCCGTGCGCTGTTGCATTTCCACCTTGATCTGTTCGGGTACGAAATCCTTGCCTTCCCGGATCTGCCAGCCACCGCCCAGGGCCTTGTAAATGGCAACCAGGTTGATGGCCACATCTCCCTGTTTTGATGTGAGGAGGTCCTGCTGTTGTGTCAGGAATCGTTGCCCATCCAGGACCCGCTGGTAATCAGTCAGCCCCTCACGGTACTGGATCATGGAGATATCAACGGAACGCTTTGCCGCAGCAACGCTCTCCGTCAGGAACCGCACTTCTTCCTGGGACCGAAGGAAGGCAACCATGGCATCCTCCACCTCCCGGGCGGCCCTGAGGACCGTGTCTTTGTAGTTGACCGCCAGTTGCTGGAAGCGGGCATCCTGAACCCGCACCCGGTTCTTGATTCGCCCGTAATTGAAGATATTCCAGGTGAACCCGGGGCCTCCGAAGAACTCCAGGCTGTCAGAATCCCACAGGTCACTCAGTGAACTCCCGGCAGGAAACCCGGCTGCGGTTACCGCGGCATCTGAGGCGCGCAGTCCGATGGAGCCAAAAAGTGTAAACGCGGGATAAAGATCCGACTTTGCAAGCCCGATCAGGGCGCTCTGTGAAGCAAGTCGGCGCTCTGCGGCACGAATATCCGGTCGTCGGCGCAACAGCTCCGCCGGGAGCCCCACCGCCACCTGGGCCAGCAGGATGCTCAAAGAGTTCTTGGCCTTCCGCAGGCCTGCTTCCAGCCCCGGGATAAGGGCCTGGGTGTCGCGCAACAGGGATTTGGCCTGTTGCAAATCCAGTTCACTCACCTCTCCGCCCTCGAAACGCACCCGGGCAATTCTCAAGGATCGCTCCTGAATCTTCACGTTTTGTCGCGCAACGACCAGTCGTTCCTCAAATGTCCGGATGAGCACATAGGTGCGGGCCACGTCGGCCGTGAGAGTAACGAGGATGTCGTCGTAGCCTGCAATGGAGGCGTCGAGGGTCCCGTAACCAGATTCCACGGCGCGCCTGAACTTGCCCCAGAAATCCAGCTCCCACGCAGCGTCAAAACCGAGATTGGCTTCGCTGTAACCAAAATCAAAACCGGGCGTAGTATTTGCGGCGTTTTCGCTCGTGCTGATGTAACTGATAGCCCCTTTCCCTTGCTGGAGTTGAGGGTAGAGCCTCCCTGTAAGTATTCCCAACCTTGCGCGGGCCTCCAGGATGCGGATGCCCGCGATCCGAAGAGACAGGTTTTGCTGGTAGGCGGTGTCGACAAGGGCATTCAGTACAGGGTCATTGAACACCGTCCACCACTGGGTGAAATCCCCGGGTTCGGTCCTGATCTTGGGATCCTTCTCTTCGAGCCATTTCTTCTGCTGCGGTGCAGGCGGCTTGACATAGTCCGGGCCCACGGCACATCCGCCCGCAATAAGCACCGCTGCGCCCACCACGGTCAAACATCGGCAGACAATTTTCCTTTTCCACATAATCCATACTCCTTTCGGATGCATGAAACCCCCCACGGAGAAAAGCTCGCCCGGCCCTGCCGGTCGTGGGTTCCCGGAAAAGCCCCCGTTACCGGGCGTTCGGGCTTGCCTGGGTCTTCTCGTAAGGTGCTCTGAAAAAGATCGAATAGAGGACCGGGACCACCACCAGCGTCAGTACCGTAGCAAATCCCAGCCCGAACATGATGGTGACTGCCATGGAGACAAAAAAGGCGTCTTGCAAAAGCGGCATCATCCCCAAAATCGTGGTCAAGGCTGCCATGGAAACAGGGATCAGACGGCTCACGCCCGAGTCCACGATAGCCTGAAAGGGAGCCTTTCCGCTCTTCATCTCAATGCCGATCTGGTCGATGAGCACAATGGCGTTCTTGATCAACATTCCGGACAGACTCATAAGGCCCAGAAGCGGCATGAACCCAAAGGGCTGCTTGAACAGTAGCAAGCCGGCCGTAACCCCGATGATAGCCAACGGGACGGTGAGCCAGATAATGAGCGTCTTCTTGATGGAGTTGAACAGGACAATAACCAGCAGGATCATAAGTCCGAAAAAGATGGGCATGTAACCGGCGAGAGACGCACTCGCCCTAGCCGAGTCCTCCGCCTCGCCACCCCAGGCCATGTAGTAGCCGGGCATGTTTTTCAGGGGCAGCACATCCTGGTCTCGGACCGGGATGGTGGACGCATCCCATTCCTCTGGACTAACTGACTTCCCCAGTTTCTGTTCCACATCCACGCCAAGGGCCTGCTCGATCTCTGGCTTGACCCTGGCAAAGAGCTCGCTGGCCAGCCCCGTCCTCTGGTCCACGTGGATCTTCAGCATCTTTGTCCTGTCGCGCCGCCAGATATAGGGGTCTTCGAACTCCACTTCAAATCCCGTTATGACTTGACCTACCGGGATCATCTTCTGGGCGGCAGGGCTCCATACCGGAATAGAGTACAGGTTTCTCAGGTCATGTCGCTCTGCTTCCGGGGACCGGGCAATAATGGGGAGCAGTTCATCCCTTTCCCGGTACACGCCCACCCTGCTCCCTTCGATGGCGGACTCGATCGCTCTTGCCAGGTCAGGACGATCGATTCCGGCCCTGCGGGCCTGCACTTCCGCCATTTGGGGCCTGACCACCTTGATCTTGGTACGCCATTCGTTGCGCACGGCCTTCGAGACCGGGTCGTCCAGAAAAACGGCTTCGGCCTTTGCTCCCAGTCTCCTCAACTCTTCAGGATCCGGACCGTAGATCCGCAACTGGATCTTGCCCCCGGTGGAAGGGCCGAGGATGAAGGCTCGAGTATTTATGAGGGCCTGGGGAAACATCTCCTCCAGTGCCTGCTGGGCCTCTTGCATCATGGAAGGGATCTTCTTGTAGTCCTTCACCTTCACAAGTATCTGGCCGAAACTGTAATAGGGGGACTCGGGAGAGTAAGTCAGCAGAAAGCGTACCTGTCCCCCGCCGATAAACGTGATGGTGTGCTCAACACCTTCCTGGCCTGCCAGGTATTTTTCAGCCCGTTCCATTTCACGGGCCGTCTCATGGATGCTGGTGCCCTCGGGAAACCAGAAATCGATGTAGTACTGGGGCGTAGTGGAATCGGGAAAGAAGCTTTTCTTCACCTGCCCGAATCCCATCACGGCAAGAGCGAACAGGGCGATCACGACGGCAACCGTCAGCCATCGAAATCGCATTGAAATGACAAGGAAGCCACGGTAAAGTCGATAGATCCCCCCACCATAGGGGTCCTTCGGCTCTTGGCCCTTGGCTTCATCTTTGGACTTTGTTTTCAGGAACGTCTTGCAAAAGAGCGGCGTTGCAGTCACCGCTGTAAGCCAGCTCAATGTCAGAGAGATGAGGATCACGGAGAACAGGGTCCGGCAATACTCACCCGTGGAGTCCTGGGAAGTACCTATGGCGGCAAAAGCGGCAACTGCGATCAGGGTGGCGCCCAGTAATGGCATGCCCACCTGCCCTACCACGTCACGGCCCGCCTTGAGGGCGTCGATCCCCTGGGCCATCCTGACTCTCATCCCGTCTGTGACCACAATGGCATTGTCGACCAGCATGCCCAGGGCGATCACAAGTGCCCCGAGAGAAATCCTTTCAAGGGTCACGCCTCCCATGGCCATGAATATGAATGTCCCCATGATCGTCACAAACAGTACCGCGCCGATGATCAAACCACTCCGCAGGCCCATGAAAATGAGGAGGACCAGAACCACTATCCCCACTGCCTCGGCCAGGTTGACCAGGAAGGCATTGATGGATTTGGTCACCGCTTCGGTCTGAAGATAGATTGGGTGAATCTCCATCCCCAATGGCGCCAATTCTTCCAGTTCATTGAGGCGCTCGGCCAGTGACTTGCCCATGGTGATCACATTGCCGCCCAGTACCGTTGAGACACCCAGGCCTATCGCCGGTTTTGTATCGTAACGCATGAGATTGTCGGGAGGGTCCTTGTAGCCCCGCTTTATGTCGGCCACGTCTTTCAGGTAGACCAGGCTCCCGGACCTGGAACCCCTGCCCCTCACCAGGAGATCACCAAACTCTTTCTCGGACTTGAATTCACCCGTGGGGTTTACCGGGATGTATTCCTTGCCCAGGGTGAGGTATCCTGAAGTGACAGGCAGGTTCTTTGCCGCCAGGGCATTGTAGATGTCCTGCTGGGAGATGCCCAGTTCGGCCATCTTTTCCCGGCGCATCTCCACATAGACGGCCTCATGCTGAACCCCGTACAGGACGATTTTCTTGACGTCCTGGGCCTGGAGCAATTCGCGCTGGAGGAATTTGGCAAACTCATAGATCTCCCTGTATGTGTATCCTTCACCGGTGATTGCCAGATAGACCCCGTACACATCCCCGAAATCATCGTTTACTGTGGAAGGACCGGCGCCGGGGGGGAGCTGGGCCTGGTAGTCATTGACCTTGCGGCGCAGCTCATCCCAGACCTGGGGGAGCGAATATTTGTCGTACTGGTCCTTGATTCGGACTTTGATCTGGGACATGCCCCTGGAAGAGCGTGATTCGATCCAGTTGAGCTGCCCCAGCTGCTGGATGGCCTTTTCAATAACGTTCGTGACTTCCTTTTCCACTTCCGCGGCAGAGGCTCCAGGGTATGGCGTGAGAACGATCGCCTCCTTGATGGTGAACTCGGGGTCTTCCAGGCGGCTGAGGCTGTCAAAAGAGATCGATCCAACGACCACGAACAGGATGGTCATCACCCAGGTGATTACGCTTTTCCGGATGCTGAGTTCAGCGAGATTCATTTCCCATAGCCCTCCAACTGGGCCAGGTCGCGGACCTTCATCCCCTCCCGGAGCCGACTGACACCCGTTATGGCGATCATTTCACCGGCCTTGAGGCCGGAGAGGATCTGGATGCTGTCTGTCCCGGTCAAATCGCCGATCTTGACCCTGCGCTTTTGGACCGTCATCGTATCCCTGTCGACCACCCATACGTGAGGCGTGCCCGATTCGTCCGAAAAAACCGCAATAGCAGGGATGACCAACATATCTCCTTCTTCCCTTTGAACACCCGGTGCTTCTCCCGTGACAGTCGCCGTCATCCCGGGGAGGATTCTTATATCCTTTGGTGCGGGCATGGTGAGAACGATGCGGTAGGTCTGTGTCTTTGGATCCGCTCGCGTGGAATATTCCTTAATAGTTAATGGGTATTTCTTCCCGGGGGAGGACGCGAACTCAGCAACAGGGGATAAGGAGCCGGTTTTGATGGGGACCATGACGCTTTCCGGGACATCCACGAGGAGTTCCAGGTGAGAGAGGTCATCGAGTGTCACAATGGGTTGCTTGCGACGAACTTCCTGGTAGTTTTCCACGTGTCTCTTGGCAATGACACCCGAGAAGGGTGCTCGAAGATGGGTGTAACTGAGCTGTAGTTTTGCGGCATCCAGAGTGGCTTGAAGGGCTTCAATCTCAGCCTTGGCCTTGTCCACGGCCTCCCGCCTTCTGTCAACCATGGACTGGCTTGCTGCGCCCGGATCTTTTTTGCGGATCCTCAGGATGCGTTTGTATTCACTCGTGGCTCGTTCCAGGGCCGCCCTGGCCTTTGCAAGCTGCGCCTCCGCGTTCCGGAGGCTTGCCTCGTAATCCCTGGGATCAAGGCGGGCGATAAGCTGCCCTCTTTTCACTTTCTGCCCCTCATCCACGTTGAGCTCAACAAGAGTCCCGTCCACCTGAAATGCTAGGTCCACCCTCTGGGCTGCTCTGACCGTGGCTGGAAACCGGCGTTTTGCGACCTCGCCGCTGGAAGCCACCTTGAGCATTTTTATCGGCCTGACCACCTCTTTCTTGGGCAACTCTTCCTCTTTTTTCCCACAGGAGACGAGAAAGAGGGCCAGGATCCCAATCAGGCAGGCAGCGGCGGGTATCCAATATACCTTCGAGAGCCTCTTGGTTTGTTGCATGGTTAACCCCTTGGTTTTTAAAAGATAATGTCACCCAGGCAGGATACGACGCGGCTGAAGTTTTGCCAACAAAATAAGGGGGGCGAAGGGCCGTGGGTCGTACGCCAGATGCCGAAATGGTTGATAACATTTCTTCCCAATTATTTCAACAATTATCTCAGGCTCAATTGTCGCAAATGCCTTGTGCTAATCCCGGCCCCGGTTCGATCCCAGATCGAGAGATTTGACATGGGCAAGCGTCCAATGCCATCGGCGGGTCAGGCAGGATAGACATTCCCCTCGTCGAAGTGAATTTGGAGGAGAGGCGCCGGCCTGAATCTGTCGAGCGGGAGGGAATGGACGGCGTCGGGCAAAAGAGTCTCCGCTGGCTTGGAGCCCCACCACGTTATGCAGGTTGAAGCAGCGCACGTCAGGGGAAGTTGCCGGGATCAAGGGCTGCGCGTATTCCCCTCACTCCGGTATGGCATTGAGTTCAATCATGGCTGAGAAAAGTCCCGGCCCCCGCCCGACATAGCTCCCTATCCACCTGTCGTAGATTTCGAGTATCTTCTTTGTTCGGCAAAGACGGGATATCGCCCGGTCCGCAACAAGGCGAAAGTCTGCATCGTTTCGTCTTACGGCAAAGGCGAAGGGTTCGTAGGAGAACACATTGCCATCGATGAGGAAGTCAACGTCAGTCCCGGTTTTTAGGGCAATACCAATAAGTACCACCTGATCGGCGGAAAAAGCATGGATCTTCTTCCTCCGCAGGGCGTCGATTCCTTCTTTTGTTGAATTGAACAGCAGTATTTTCGTATCCGTCGAGGTTTCCTCGATCAATTTCCTCAACGCAATCTCCGTGGTTGTCCCCTTAACGACCCCGATTGTCTTGCCGCTGAAGCCCTGGGCCTGTGTGGCCCTGTCTTCTCTCAGGGTCATCAGTGATGCACCTGTGACAAATGTTAGTAGCGTAAAATCAACGAGTTCGCTGCGAGACAGGGTTTTGGTGGTAGATCCACAGAGGATGTCGATCTTGTTTTGCGTCAATGCCTTGAATCGATTCTTGGCATTGACCGGGACATAGACAACCTTTATCTTCGAGCCGATTTTCCTCTCAATTTCCTCTACGACAAACTTTCCAAGATCAATGGAATACCCGGCCGGTTTGCCCTCTTTGTCCAGAAAGGACATGGGTGGCTCAGAGGGGCGATAGCCGATTCTGATCCGAGCGGTTTCCTTGATCTGCTTCAGTGTCCCTGTCAGCTCCCTGGCTGACAGGGGACTGGCAAAGAGGACAATCAGGAACATAACTGCCAGTTTGTGTTTTTTCATCCTATCACTTCTCCATTGTTGATATAGATCCAGGTCGACGGCCCTGAACCGAACCTTAGAGGAATTCCTTCCCGGGGTCAAGCCCAAAGCCCGTGACTGGTTTCCAGTGAGAGACGGGCTATTCGTGAAAGCTCTTTCGCCTTCCCGGTTCTGAAACAGGAGGCCATTTTCATCCTTGACAAAAGGTGAGCCTGAGTCTATACAAAGAGGAACTTCAGATTTCACTTAACTCACCGGGTTGATTGATCAGACTCACTCTAACGATTTAGATAGACTCATCGAGGATATTGTTCAAGAATAGAGAGGCCTTTTGCTACCACCTGCTGCTGGGTGTGAAGTGTTCCATTCGGTGGAAGACCGGCGGTAGTTCGCAGAGGCTGGTTTTCGACCGAAGCTTAACCAGCAGCGAAAAGGAAAGAGGAACTGGCTGGATGGTTGGGGCAATTCAGCGGCAGGGTGGACTCTTTTCAAAAGGAGGTGATCACAGGGAAAGCGTGAAGATGGATCTCGGATTCTGCACTGACAAGGGGAGTTTTTGCGGGAGGCAATGGATAGAGCCAAAAAACCTTTACCTTTTGATGGATAACGCTGTCACAAGAAGGGAGGCCAAAATGAAAAAAAGAATCCTGACTGCAACAATTCTCACTGTTTTTTTCATGGTATTGTTCCTGCCTGCTTTTTCCGGGATATCGCAGGCCAAGGACAGAATCGGCTGGGTGGGTCCCGTGTACAAGGAGTTATCCGACAGCCTGAGAAAGGGTTTCACGGCATACTATAAGAAGACCTACGGCAAGGACATAGAAATTACTTTTGTTCGGCCCGGTGGATGGCCTGTCTGCCTGGACAAGATAAGACTGTGGGGGGGCAAACCGGATGCCGACATTTTTCTGGGAGCCGGCGCGCCGGCCCATGAAATCGCAAAAAAAGAGGGGCTGATTGTTCCATACCGGCCGAAGGATTGGGATAAGGTCCCCGCCAAGTGGGGTGGTATGAAGGTAAAGGATGCAGATTATTATTGGACTTGCTTTGCCCCCTGGATCGTCACGAATCTCTACAACGAAAAGGTGCTGAAGAAGCTGCGATTGCCGCCCCCGAAAACATGGGAGGCATTGCTTAACCCCATCTACCGGGGAAACATCGTGCACACCTTACCATACGCCTCGGGCACCATGCACGAAACCGTAGAAATACTCTTGCAGGCATTCGGAGAAGAACAGGCCTGGGCATATCTCAGAAAACTGGCCGCCCAGCTAGCCCGCTTTTCCACAGGTAGCACGGATACGACCCATATAGTCAGCCGTGGTGAAGTCCCCATCGGGATAGCGCAACCCCAAATGAACGCCATGGCGGCGCGCAAAGACGGCTATCCCGTCCGTGACCTGCTCCCGGAGAAAACCATACTGGTTCCGGAAGCCGTGGCCTTGTTGAAAGGGGCTCCCAACGAAAGAATCGGAAAGATTTTTCTGGACTGGCTGTTCAGCATGGATGGGCAAAAGTCAGTGCTGGAGGGACGTTACTTTGCGGCCAGGACCGACATTAGGTTCTCCCGGTGGGAAAAGGAAGGGGTTACCATGGCAAAGCATGCCGCCAAGGCCCTGGGAGTTGATTCCTTCTGGGACCTGAAGGTGGGATTCATAGATTATGATTTGGATCTCGCAGCCAAGAGATGGGATAAGGTCAACCGCTTCTACGAGTACGAGATCTACAGGAAGTGGGGCAAGCTGAAGAGCAGCCTCTATCTGATTGAGGAAGTCGAGGAGGAGATCAAGGCGGCGAAGGCACAGAATGTGGACGTGACAAGGGCTGAGGCTAAGATAAGGGAGGCCCGAAAACTCTTCGAAATAGATGGAAACTATGCTGCGGCTCGCCTGGCGGCATCAAAGGCGCGCTCACTACTCGTCTCGCCGTAACACCCGGGAGCGGTCGAGCTTCAGTCGAGCTTCAATTGCTTGGTATGCGAGCCGGTAACTCTGGGCTCGCATATCAAGCAGGGAAAAACGAAGCAAAGGATATGATATGGGTCGTGGCAACGCCTTTCTGGCAGCACTCCTCTGGTTGATCATTATCTTCCTTGTGATTTATCCCCTCTCATTTCTTGTGCTGGAAAGCTTTAAGATCGCCGGAACGGCCAGGTGGGGTATAGGGAATTACCTGGAGTTCTTTAGGGACGCCTATTATCTTAAGACCTTCGGCAACACCTTGCTCCTGAGCACGTTGGTGCTCCTGACATCCACCTTGTTCGGTGTGCCCCTGGCTTACATCCTGGCGAGATACAGGCACAGGGGAAAGACCATTTTCACGGCCCTTATCCTTCTGCCGATTGTGTTGCCGGCCTTTGCCGGTGTGTTTGCATTCATTATCTTTTTCGGCAAGTACGGAACTCTTAACCTGCTGCTCATGGACGCTGGCTTGATTGAAAAACCCATCAATTTCATTTACGGGATCCACGGACTCGTATTCATACAATCACTGCACATGCTCCCATTTATTGTACTCGGCCTTTCGGCAGGCTTCACCAACATAGACCCCTGCTTTGAAGAGGCCGCCGAGGTGGAGGGTGCAAGCGGCTTTTGGAGATTTATCACGGTCACCTTGCCCCTTTGCACTCCCACCTATCTGGCGGGTGCCGTCATAGTATTCCTGTGGCCCTTCACGGACTGGCTCACACCCTTGATTTTGGGGCAGGTGGATTATCTCCCCTCGGTTGCATACATTAACATTGCCTATCACTTTACCGACATGCACCGCAAGTATATGGGAATCGTGGCAGTGGTCGTTTCTTCCCTCGTTTGCATTTCGCTGTTTCTGATTGCCCGGTGGTGGGTGGAGCGGAGGAAATACACTGGCCTTTCAAAAGGGACGACGTCCGAAGGCCGGGTGATCGAGCCGGGTGTTCTGCTCAAAGGGTGTGCATATGCCTATATGACCTTTATCGCCGTCTTTGTCCTTCTGATTCCCGTCGTTCTCGGATTAGCGGCTTTTTCCAGAAGATGGGTCTTTGAAGCGTTTCCAACCAATTGGACCCTGGAAAATTTCAGGGTGATTCTCCTGGAGTCCCCGCTTTTGATAAAAAACTCCTTTGTGTTCAGCGGGGTTGCCCTGGTTTTTGGAATCGCCTTTGGGCTCCCGGCTGCATATCTCATCGTACGCACTCGAGTGCCCGGCAAGGACGCACTCGACTTTGTAATCACACTTATGCTGGCCTTTCCGGGTATAGCGGTCGGCGCGAGTTATCTCCTGGCCTTTTGGAAGGATATTCCCCTTGCCACCCATTGGATTATCATGCCGCTGGCCCTGTTTGCGCGGCGGCTCCCCTATTTCTTGCGTATGGCCCATTCCTCCTACTTGCAGTTGGACATTTCGCTTGAGGAAGCCTCCGAAGTGTCAGGTGCAGGCAAGCTCAGAACATTCATGAGGATATCGTTGCCCTTGTTGGTCAAAGGGGTTCTTGTGGGTGTTGTGATGTTTTTTATCATGGCTTTTCAGGAGATCTCCACTGCAATCTTCCTCTATCGAGGCGGATGGGAAACCTTGCCCATTGGTATCTTTTTGAACTGGCACAGGGGCATGGAATTCGGAATCGCAGCGGCCATGGCCTTTCTAATGATTGTGATTACCTTCATTCTTCTGCTGGTCATTGCCAGGATCGGCGGGGGCATCCTCAAGGCAGCCTGGGGCCCAAGCGGCGGTACGTGAGGGGCCGGGGAAGATACGATAGAGCTTTGATGAGGTTTCATGCATTGGGCAATCAGTAAAGGAGACTCATCTCAATGGCATTCATAGAAATCCGAAACCTGTTCAAGCGCTTCAAAGATGTGGTGGCAGTGAATCACATAGACCTTGAAGTGAACATGGGAGAGCTGCTGACGCTTCTTGGGCCCAGCGGGTGTGGCAAGACAACCACTTTGCGCTGCATAGCGGGATTGGAAAAGCCCGAGGAGGGCGAAATCCTTATCGACGGAAAACCCATGCTTTCCAAGGGATTTGTTCCACCCTCAAGACGGGGAATCGGGATGGTTTTTCAAAACTATGCCGTGTGGCCCCATATGAAGGTATTTAGTAATATCGTGTACGGTTTGAAACTTCAGAAGTTACCCAGGCAGAAAATTCAGGAAAAGGCGGAACAGGTCCTGGACCTCGTGGGCTTGAAAGGCCTGGAGGACAGATATCCCTCCCAGTTGAGTGGTGGGCAGCAGCAACGGGTGGCACTGGCACGGGCGCTCGTGAGAAATCCGAAAGTGCTCCTGTTGGATGAACCATTGAGCAACCTGGATGCCAAGCTCAGGGAGGAACTCAGATTTGAAATCAAGAGCCTGGTAAAGAGGATGGGCATAACGTCCATTTATGTCACCCACGACCAGGCGGAGGCTATGGTTATTTCTGATCGAATCGTGGTTATGGATTCGGGAAACGTGGTGCAGGTGGGGACTGCACAAGAGATATACGAAAGACCGGCGAACAGATTTGTCGCCGACTTCATCGGTACCATGAATTTCATACCCGGGCAGGTCGTTCAAGTCCTCCAGGATAAGGGGGCTGTCTATGTTCGCACCGAGTTTAGTGAGAAAATGATCTGCAGAGTGCCTGATCAAATGACGGCGACACTGGAAAAAGAAGTATATGCATCCATACGGCCCGAGGACGTGGAAGTATTCTCAAAACCACCTCAAGCCAGGGAAAACGTCTTCCGGGGCACGATTGTGCACAAGGCATACCTGGGTAGCTTCCTGTCCTTTTTCATCAGGGTAAACGGCACAATGATCAGAGTGCAAGTCCCTCAACACCTCCCCCACGAGGAAGGCCAGGAACTCTACCTTTTTCTAAATCCGGAAAGATGCATGATCCTATTCTGAGACGGGCATTTGTTTCAATTCTCAGGGGATTTTCCTCGTATCGTGTCGAGCTGTCTGGGCTGGGGAGAGGGACATGTAGGTGGCGCTTGGCAACTCTCTTGGAGATGATATCTTGGCTATGAAGCCCTTTGAGCAATTCCCTGATCATCTGAAAAGCAATGTCCGTTTTGTTCTAACCGACATAGACGATACCCTTACCATCAACGGGCGTCTCACATCCATCATATTCTCTGCGATGGAACGCCTGAAGCATGCAGGGCTTCATATCTTGCCGATTACGGGTCGATCCGCGGGATGGTGTGATCACATTGCGCGTATGTGGCCGGTGGATGGGGTGGTGGGAGAGAACGGGGCATTCTATTTTCGATATGATTGTTCCAAGAAGAAGATGTACCGCCGATACATGAGATCGGAAAAACAACGGAAGAAAGATCGAATCGAGTTGAAAAAGCTTGCAAGGATGATTCTTCAAAAGGTGCCAGGATGCCAGATCGCTTCAGACCAATCATACCGCGAAACCGATCTGGCAATTGACTACTGTGAGGATGTTCCACCCCTTCCAGCGGAGCGGGTAGAGCAAATTGTTCACTGTTTCAAGGATGCAGGCGCCCACGCAAGGATCAGCTCCATCCATGTTAATGGCTGGTTCGGGGACCATGACAAGCTTACCACCACTATTGTGCTTTTCAGGGAGGTATTCAAGGCAGATCTGGACCGAGTGAAAGAGCAGGTAATCTTCATCGGGGATTCCCCCAATGACGGACCAATGTTTGCCTATTTCCCCCGTTCTGTGGGGGTAGCCAACCTGCTTCGTTTTCAAGAAAAGATAGACAAAGAACCCCCCTGGATTACCAGGCAAAGCAGTGGGAAGGGATTTGCCGAAATGGTGGACATTCTGCTGCGTCGAAGCACAGGCTGATCAGCGAGGGTGAAGCAAAACCGCTCAGGTATCACCGAGGAGCCATTCATCAACTATTTCATCGGCAGCTTCGGGCAAGACCCCCACCATCCAGGCCAGGTCAACCACGGTAAACCGCGCTCGAATCTCATGAAGGTGCAATGCCGCTTGGCGGGCTCGTTCCCTGCCGCAGCCGATATCCTTCAGATAACGGGCGGCACCTGCTCTTTGCAGGCATTCGGCAATCAGAGCCGGTGATTTGACTTTGACGAATATATCCTGTTGAAGCTGATCCCAGGTATCTGGGCGGGACAGACGCTCCTTGATCCTGGAGATATTCTCGAGTTTGTTTCCGTACTGGATCTCCAGGGATTCGCCCAGTCTCCCCCAAAACCCGCGATCTATCCTGTCGGGCATTTCACAAAACCTCGGCCGACTCACCCTCAGGAGCCGATCGTACAGGGCACAGGCAAATATGGTGCCAAGACCCACCTGACGGCCGTGAAGATCGTGGGGGACACCGTCAACAAGACTCATCATGTCCAACGTGTGGCTGAACAGGTGTTCCCCGCCCGATGCCGGGGCCGATGAACCGATCATGGTCATTGCCAGACCAGAGTAGTTTAACGCATCGAAAATCGCCTTGATTCCCTCAAGGGAGCGCGCCAGGATGCTTTCAGGATGATTGAAATATATCGGTTCTATTTCATTGATAATCTCAGCACAAAAGGAGCAAAAGTGTTCGTCCCTCAAAAGGTGGTTTATTTCCCAGTCCACAACACTGACTGATTTGGCCAGCGCATCCCCAAGCCCTGCCGCTGTGAGTCGATAGGGTGCATTTGCAAGCACAGAGGGTTTGGCAAATACACCTATCGCCGCACGGGCACGAACAAGGCTTTTGATGCCATTAATGAGCGGTGCCACGTTCGCTGACGTGAACCCGTTCATTGAGGCGGCGGTAGCGATCACAACGTAGGGTCTATCCAAATGAAATGATGCCCACTTGACCAGGTCGTTTATCACTCCGGTGCCGACCGCGATGCAGACCCCCGGTGGGTCTGAAATTTGATCGAGTAGCTCCTGATAGGTGGAGTCGTCACAGACCGGGCCTCCCTTCTCAGAATCCGTCAGAGTGACGACCTCAACGGACCAATCGGCGCTTCTCAAGATTTCTTCAGCCTCCCTGCCGGCGACTTCATGGGTCCTGATATCGGAAACCAAAAGGACCTTTTGCTCCTGAACATGTCGGGCGAGAAACTCCGGCAGCTTCCGGAGGGCGTCTTCAGAAAAAAAGATGCCCTTGACTGGCACATGGTGATCCTGCCCGCAGGCGCATCGAAAAGTTCGATCAAGTATCCTATCCAGCTTCATGGTCTTGAGTTGGCTTATCCTTGGCAAAACCCCATCATACATCACGCCTAGGCAGTTGGAAAGTCTGATTTTGGCATCCAGCATTCTTGAATTCCAGTAACAACCTGGACTGGAGCAGAAAGCCATGCCCTTCTGCCGTGAGAATGAAGGTCCGGCTATGTCGATCCCCTGTGGGGCTGGCTGGTTGACGCACCGGGTGAGTTCTTCGGACACATTCTTGATCTCGGACAATTTTGCCTTGACATTCGGACAAAAAAGACCTAAAGAGAGGTAATGAACGGCAACGAGCTTCTCAAAAAAGTGAAGAAACTCGGCAAGCAAAACAAGATCGTTGTCCGTTTTGAGACAAAACGTGGAAAGGGGAGTCATGGGACCTTGTATTACGGTAACCGTAAAACCATCCTTAAAGACCGCAAGAAAGAGATAGGCCCGGGCCTTCTGGGCAAGATGCTTGCCGAACTGGGCATTGAGAAAACTGACATAGAATAGGGGGGCAGCGCATGTTTCAATTTACCTATCCTGCTGAAATCGAAAGAGACCATGCCGGTTTTTTCCTGGTCACATTTCCGGATATCCCGTTTGCCGCTACCGACGGGAAAACTACGGCTGAAGCTCTGGAGCAAGCACGGGATTGTCTGGAGGAGGCCATTGCTGTCTGCATTGCTGACAACCTTGATTTTCCCTTCCCTTCGCGTGTTAGGAAGAACCAGTACGCCATCCCGCTGACTGCCAGAATGTCTGCCAAGGCCGCTCTTTACATTGCGGTGCGTGAAACAGGTATCAGCAAGTCCGAACTGGCGCGCAGGCTCGGTGTCGATGAAAAGGAAATACGACGGATGCTTTCACCCAGGCACCAGACCAAGCTGCCGCGGATTGAGCAAGCTCTTTCTGTTCTTGGTTATCAACTGTCTGTCTCATTGCAAAAAGCTGCATGAAATCAAGTTGTTAGGTGTCCTTCATGCGCGGCGAATTGATGCATGACAAGAGGATGCGTCGCCCGACACAGTAGCCATGGGCGGTGGGTTGGGGCTCGTCCAGTAACATCCCGGCCGTTTTGAATCATTCGGCGTCTTAGTCATCTTTTTCCAGTTCCTGCTGGCTCATGATGGGGGAGGGGTTTCCTCTAGCGTTGAGTGAGGCCCTGGAAAAAGCCGAATACTCTTGGCGTACTCCAGTCCAATGGGCCAATCACTTTCTCAACAAGGATTCCCTTTTTGTCCACGACATAGCTTTCCGGCACGCC